>NZ_JAEQDE010000034.1:0-142860 GCF_020737865.1 Microcoleus sp. PH2017_35_SFW_U_B | reverse complement strand
GCAAAACTGTCAGCCAGTTGTCGAAATGGGTACGTATTTTTAGACCGAATTAGTTGGGATAACTTCAACGAATCAGGAGACCTTAAAAGACAAGTAGAAACATTTAAACAATTCACCGGATTTTACCCTGAATCAATTCATGTAGATCGGATATATCGAACACAAGAAAATAGAGCTTGGTGCAAAGAACTCGGCATCAGAATGAGCGGTGTCCGTCTAGGAAGACCTCCCAAAAATCTGAGCAAATCAATGAAAAAACAAGCTCAATCAGACGAGAGAATTCGTAACTTAATTGAGGGGAAATTTGGAGAAGCTAAAAGAAGATTTAGCCTCGGTAGAGTGATGGCTAAACTTAATAATACTTCTGAAACAAGCATCGCAATAACTTTTCTGGTGATGAATCTTTCTGCCCTGCTACGGCAGGCTTTTTGGCTTTTTTTCGGTCTATTTCATAACAAAAACCTTTTTGGATGTTTTTTGGCTCCAATCATTGGTAAAAGCTATGTTTCGGCAGAAAAGAATTGACAAAACTTATATTGCCGAGGCGATCTCGAATTCACTTATCTTTCTAAATGCTGTTTTCTGACTTTTTCAGCAAGCCCTATTTATGCCCGGAGATCCCCCTCGCATCCCCCGCATCGTTGCGGGGACTTTAAGAGCTTCTTGTCCCACCCCCTACTCCCCTTTTTAAGGGGGGTTAGGGGGGATCTGTCTTAAGTGAACCGTATTGCGTTATAGGCGACTTGTCGCCCCGACAGTTAAATTACTAATTCATTATCTGAAATTTGGAGATGTTCCAATTCCCAATCAAAATCCCAGAAATCATTTTCGGCTCCAATCTCGCATTTTTTATCGTCTCATACCCTGATTCAGCAACGCCTTCAGGGTAATTATACTGTGTGATGCCCTAGGGTGCGGAATGTGGGTTGAATAAGGTCAAGATACAGACTTTTGCTGGCTGGGTATCATGACCAACGCCCAGTAGGGAACCTGGGCCGGATCGACATCGGCGATCGCCCGAATGGACTGATTCGGCATAGTTGCGCGTTCTATATATAGTGCGCGATCGAATTGTCCCAACTCAATCAGCACGTTTCGAACTTTCGCAAAGTGCCTCCCCAGCTTAATAATCACCGCAGCATCAACCAGCGCCAGTCGATCGCGCAAAACATCAGCGTCCAACGTCGCAGGCATAATACTTAACACATCGTTACGATAAGTCAGTGGCACTCCCAGGGCACTCGCACTCGCCATCGTCGAAGAAATTCCCGGCACAACTTCGGTTGTAAATTTGCCCGACAAACGGTTGAACAAATACATAAACGTGCCGTAGAGAAAAGGTTCGCCCTCGCACAAAACCGCCACATCCCGCCCTTCGCTGAGGTGGGCGGCAATTTTCTCGGCTGCAATATCGTAATACGGTTGAGACGATCGCGTGGGGCTAAAAGGCAGTGGCATCGGAATCTCAATTTGTTCTGGGCGCAAGTAATCTGCGACGATCGCGCGCGCGAGCACTTTACCATTTTCCATCGCCGGATACGCAATCACCGGCACCGATTGCAAAATCCGATAAGCTTTCAAAGTTATCAATTCCGGATCGCCAGGGCCGATGCCCAATCCGTACAATTTACCAGTAGTCTTAGTCATAGTTCGTCCTCTTTAGCTAACGCATTCACGGCTGCTGTTGCCATCGCACTGCCACCGCGCCGTCCGTGTAGCGCGATAAATGGCACTCCCCGACTGTTGGCAGCGAGTTCGGCTTTGGATTCGGCCGCCCCCACAAATCCTACCGGGAAACCCAGAATTAATGCCGGTTTCGGGGCTCCAGCATCCAGCATTTCCAGCAATCGGAATAAAGCAGTCGGGGCATTGCCGATCGCCACAACTGCACCATCTAACTTATCTAGCCACAAATCGAGTGCTGCTGCCGATCGAGTATTACCGATTTGCCGCGCCAACTGCGGTACATCGGGATTCCAGAGGGTGCAAATCACTGGATTGTCTGCGGGAAGCCTTTTGCGGGTGATGCCTTCGGCTATCATCCTGGCATCGCACAGAATTGGTGCGCCTGCTGCGAGGGCTTTGCGCCCGTGGGTGGCGGCAAGGGGGGAAGCTGCTAAGTCTTTAACGATGTCGATCATTCCGCAACTGTGAATTAGTCGCACTGCGACTGTTTCTAAGTCTGGCGGCAGGTTTGATAAGTCTGCTTCGGCGCGGATTGTGGCGAAGGATTTGGTGTAGATTTCTGTTCCGTCTCGGATGTAGTCAATCATTAAGATAATTGGGAATTGGGAATTGGGAATTGGGAATTGGGAATTGGGCATTGGGAATTGGTAATTGGGAGACTGTACTTAACTTTATTTAAAATTGTTAGGGGAAGTTTGTTTGATTTGTGGAATGGCTTTTTTTAATGAACCGCGAAGGCGCTTTAGGCGAAGCCGCGCGTCAGCGCTAGGGCGCGAAGTAAGAAAGAGAAGGGGAGATAATGACAGTTTGTCTGTTTTAATGATTTTCTGGGTTCAGTAATTTCTGCAATTTGTCGATCGCCCACCGATCGCAAAATTCACCTAATGACTCGCGAGGTTCTCGAAACCGCTGGTAGACGCGCAACATTCGCTCGATCGCACGAGGCATCTCGGCTACACTGACGGCTGGGAATATTTGCCGTCCAAAGGGCAAGTCTTTTGTACCTGCATAAATGTTGTAACCTGGGATTGTTTCGCCTTTCTGCTGAATCTGAATTCCTATTAAGGTGATATCTATTGGCTGGTGTTGGGCGCAGGATTTTTCGCATCCGCTGAAATGTATATTGATCGATCGGTCGATCGTCAGTTTTTGCGCTAAATCCCTCACCATTGCTAGGGCGTCACTTTGAGTATCTGTCGCTGCTGACGCACAGCCGCTGCTACCGGCGCACGCAACTAAGCAGGAATCTAGGCGAGTTGCAGATGAGTGCAATCCTAAATCGGCGATTTGCTGATTGACCTCGCAAACCTGGGAGTTGGGGATGTCAGAAATCAGCAGATTTTGCCACTGCGTAAGTCTCAGGGTGCTTCCGCCTAGATTTTGGGCTAAATTTGCCAAATTTCTCAGTTGCTTTGATTCTAGCTTGCCTAGGGGGAGTGCAATGCCGATGTAGGAGAAATCGGACTGTCGTTGACTGTGAATGCCGAGATTACCGTTGGGTGCGCTCGTGACAGGCAGGATGCCTGTTCCACAAGAGTTGTTGGATATGTCTTTTAGAAAAAGTTCGATCGCCTCTTGCCGCAATGCAAACGGCAAATTTTTCTCTACTTGTTCTAGATATTTTTCTGTACCCCAATCAGCGAGTAGATGACGCAAACGCGGTTTTTTACCATCAATTCGAGGCTGACTTTTTGTATATTCAAGATACGCGTTTGTTAAGCTTGCTAATACTAAAATACATTGCGATTCTTCGATTATAATTCCGGTCTCAACGCCGTTGAAATGCAGACCAAAAATAATTTTGGAATTTGTCAATCGCCTTTTTGCCACTAATAAAATATCATTGCGGAAATTCCGGATAGAAACTAATTCTCCGCCATCAAAGCCAATGCTGAATTTAGCGGAAAGTTCCGATAACTCAGGATGGGTTTGCAGGTAATTATCCCAAGCTGCAACTAGCGGGCGAGTATCCAGTAAGTTTTGGCGATCGATTCCTGCTGTCGGACTTGCCATTATATTGCGAATTTGGTCAACTTCAACGCGCCGAGACGCTAATCCCAATTCCTGTAAATCTTGCCAAACTTCTGAGGGAATTTCCGAGTGCAATTCTCGGATTTGTAAATTTGCCCGATTTGTGACTTGCAAACAGCCGATACTGTAGCGATCGACTAAATTGGCGATCGACCAACACTGCTGTACATTTAAAATTCCCCCCGGAATCCGCATCCTCGATAAAACGCCGTCTCGGGCTTGGGAACCGTAAAATAAGCCGGGACAAGTCGGTAAATCACTCAAAAGCAACAAATAATCTCCTTCCCCGTGCGACGCAGGGAACCTAAAAGTAAACGCGGCAAACGCGCCCTGAAATCGGCATTCTGACTCTCACAGTTGCGGCACAGCGCCGGAATTGCACCGGACTTTCCCGCTTTCAGGTTTAAGAAATATATCATAAGTCGATCGCCAGCAGCACAAAATCTCAAATTTCTTAACAAATGCCCGGTTATTTTGTATAGTTGCTAATACGAACTCGCCAGTACGGTATGAAAGGCTAAATATGCCAGTCATAGAAACCAGTATCGACAAAGCTTGGGGATTTTTAACTTATTTTTTTCATACCCTGATTAAGCAACGCCCAATTTTTTAGCCAGTTTCTGGAAACTCACTATGCTGATTGTTTCAAGGCTGCGATCGCTCTGCCGATATATTCAGACACGGCTGAATCAAGTGCACCCTGGGAGACAACCTCTACTCCTTCCTGTTGATACATATTGTTGAGCGATCGCGCAATTTCCGCATCACCGCCCGTGAACTCCTGAACCAGTTATAGCCAGCGTCGAGCCAAGACTTGCACCGATTCGTCAGCCGGATCTGTGCCGTTTTTCATTTGAGTCCGAACCTGTTCAATGAGTTTTTGCCAATCTGTTTGACTTTGCTGGATTCGTTCCTCTCCCAACAACTCCCGGCGTTGCTTGATGGTTTCCAATTGTTCAGGCGTGTAGTATTTTTCAAACATACAAATTGCCTCAATGGTGTGAATCAAATTTTCGACGGAAACCGATTGTGCCGATTGTAAACTGCTAGAAATCGACTCCAATCGGTTGAGCAATCGGTGAGACAAATCAATCTGTTCTTTCAGACGCGCTACATGGAGTTGAATGATTTGCTCTAGCGAGAAATTCCGCTGTTCCAAACATCCTCGGATTTCCTCTAAGGAAAAGCCGATTTGTCGCAGCGATACGATTTGCTGCAAGCGGATAATGTCATTATTCGCATACAGCCGATAGCCTGTTTCAGTCCGCCCCGACGGCGAGAGTAAACCAATTTCTTCGTAGTAATGCAGTGTCCGGACGGACACACCTGTTTGTTTTGCCAAATCGCCGACTTTCATCGCCAAGGGTGGCATACCTTTCCTCCTTTCGGTTCAGAGTCGATCGCGGAATGAATCAATCGTAAAACCCTCACGTGGCGTCAGTGTCAAGGGGTGAAGCGAAAAAATTTTCGGAGCTTGGGCGATCGCCTATATTAGATTTGCGGGCAATTACAAAAAATATTGTGACATCGTTCCAAAAGTCTTGTGCCCTTGAGACTGCATTTATTGCGGCAAAATAGTCTTGTTTGCATTGTTCCCATTGCTGGTATGACCATTGCACTCCCTGAAGTCCAAATGCGCTGTTTGCGTTGCCATTCCAAGCAGCTTCTGCATCTTGTAAGTCAAATCCAAATTGCTCGTTGGTAATTTCAATATTCTCAAACCCGATCGATCGCAAAATTTGGCAGCACTTCTCGTGCGTCCCCAGTAACTCGTTGGGATTGCGAATCGTAATGCCGTATCGCTGCACAACTTCCCGAAACAATATAGATGTAGTTGGAGAGGTTTCTGCCAGACAGGAAAACGCGAGAGTTCCGTCCGGTTTCAGAGCATTGTACCATTGACGGAGAGCTTGTGGAATACCTGTAAAATAGACGATCGCACTGGAACACAAAATTACATCAAATTGGTTGTCGGAAAATTCTTGTTCGTCGGCGTCTGCTTCGGCAAACTCGATATTCGCCAGCCCTAAACCTGCAACTTTCTGCCTCGCTTGCTGCAACATTCCCGCAGCAAAGTCAGTTCCCAAAACCCAGCCAAGAGCCCCAACAACCTGGGCCGCCGCAATCGCCGCTAAACCTGTGCCGGTAGCGATATCTAGAACTTGCTGGTGCGATCGCAATTTTGCCAATTCTACTAACCGAGTTGCAGCCCGTTTGTGAAATTCATTTTCGTAATCCGGGCGGTTGTTAAAGTCATTCAGAATCTGCTGTTTGTAGGCACTTAGCGAGTCAGTCATGTTGAGTAATTGGTTAAATTTTCTACACTCCTGGACGCAACAGGCAGAATATGGGAGTTAACGCTTAGGTATGTTGTTGCGCTTCAGCGCTCTTTAAATCTATATGAAAGAGCGCAAAGAGAGTAACTACGTACCTTGTATCAACTTATCTGGCAACAAACATCTCAAAACTGGGATCGCGAAGCTGTAATCAGCTACAATCCAGTTTGGTAAAGAATTTTTACGAGCTAACTGCCCATTACAGCCTTTTGGGCCTGTATTACCCAACGTGACTGAAAATATGGATTTTGCTACTCTTGCAGCCCAGCTAAACGCTGGAACTATCTTACCCGAGGGAATTGTCATCATCACCCTCTTGGTGGTTCTCGTCGGCGATTTAATCGTAGGCCGCAGTTCCTCGGCTTGGACTCCCTACGTTGCCGTTGCGGGTTTGCTAGCCGCCGTCGCTGCTTTGTGTTTGCAGTGGGATAACACTAACACTATCTCGTTTCTGGGCGGTTTTAACAGCGATGCCTTGAGTTTGGTGTTTCGCGGAATTATCGCTTTGACGGCGGCTGTCACTATTTTGATATCCGTGCGCTACGTACTGCAAACGGGTACTGCTTTAGCGGAATTTATCGGCATTTTGCTCACGGCTACTTTGGGGGGAATGTTCCTCAGTGGCGCCGATGAATTGGTGATGATTTTTATTTCGTTGGAAACTCTGAGTATCTCGTCTTATTTGCTGACGGGTTACACAAAACGCGATCCGCGTTCCAATGAAGCTGCTTTGAAATATTTGTTAATTGGTGCATCTTCTTCGGCGGTGTTTCTCTACGGTATTTCGCTGCTGTACGGATTGTCTGGCGGCCAAACTACTCTAAGTGCGATCGCAGCCAACCTTTCTACAGTTAATAACGGTGAATCTCTTGGTTTGGTGATTGCATTGATTTTTGCGATCGCCGGAATCGCCTTCAAAATCTCCGCAGTTCCTTTCCACCAATGGACTCCAGACGTTTACGAAGGTTCGCCCACACCAGTTGTTGCCTTCCTTTCCGTCGGTTCCAAAGCCGCCGGTTTTGCCCTAGCCATCCGGTTATTAACAAGTGCATTCCCCGCACTCACAGAACAGTGGCACTTCGTATTCACAGCCTTAGCCATACTCAGCATGGTGTTAGGCAATGTGGTGGCCCTCGCCCAGACTAGCATGAAGCGGCTTTTAGCTTATTCGTCGATCGCCCAAGCCGGATTTGTGATGATTGGTTTAGTCGCAGGAACCGAAGCCGGTTACTCCAGCATGATATTTTATATGTTGGTTTACCTGTTCATGAACCTAGGCGCTTTCGCCTGCATCATCCTCTTCTCCCTGCGGACAGGAACCGACCAAATCAGCGAATACTCCGGTTTGTATCAAAAAGACCCGCTGCTAACATTAGCCTTAAGTATTTGCCTGCTTTCCCTCGGTGGAATTCCGCCACTGGCTGGATTTTTCGGCAAAATTTATCTATTTTGGGCAGGCTGGCAAGCTGGACTTTACGGCTTAGTTATCCTGGCATTAATCACCAGCGTAGTTTCAATTTACTACTACATCCGCGTCGTCAAAATGATGGTAGTAAAAGAACCTCAAGAAATGTCAGACTCCGTGAAAAACTATCCGCCAGTTCGCTGGAACCTTCAGGGAATGCGGCCATTGCAGGTCAGCGTTGTACTCACCTTAGTTGCAACAACATTGGCAGGAATTTTATCGAACCCTTTGTTTAACTTAGCAAACGATTCTGTCACCAAAACTCCGATGCTGCAATCAGCATTGAGTCGGATTGTACCAGTTGCAACTACTAAAGTTGAATCAAATCTTGTGTCTCGCAACGATTAATTTTCGGGAATCTTGAAAGATTATATAGCGCCTAACTGTAACAAGTTAGGCGCTTTTTCAATTCAAAAAATCGGTTCGTAGTGAGGACTTCAGTCCTCAGCATTTGATGCGGACTGAAGTCCTCACTACAAACAGATCCTGTGATATAATATTAATTATAATTTTAATTACCAAATTAATATAAATGAGCAAAGAACACACCTACCGCATCCATACAGTTTGGACAGGTGCCAGTCAAGGTACTACTTCATCTTATGATGCTTATTCTCGCGAGTATACAATAAATATCGAGGGTAAACCACCATTCCTAGGTTCAGCAGACCCAACTTTTCGGGGCGATGCTGCACTGTACAATCCAGAAGATTTATTGGTAATGTCGCTGTCAGCTTGCCATATGTTGAGCTATCTTGCTTTATGTGCTCGTGCTGCGATTCGGGTGATTTCTTACTCGGATGAAGCGACAGGTACAATGACACAAAAAGATGGCAAAATTAGATTTACCGAGGTAATTCTACGTCCGAAAGTAACCATCGAAGCTGGTAATGATTTGGAAAAAGCACGCAGTTTGCACGACAATGCACATCATGTTTGTTATATTGCGAATTCGGTAAATTTTCCCGTGCTGAATGAAGCAACAGTTATTGAAATGAATGCTTCCGAAGTCAATAATTAACAAAGTCGCAACAGAGGTGAAAATGTTAGTAAAAACCAAGCAAAACTTTTATACTCCAGATGAGTACCGAGAGTTAGAAGAAACTACCGAGTTTAGAAATGAATATCGCGATGGAGAAATTGTAGAGATGACAGGCGGCACAATTAATCACAGCCGGATTATCCGAAATTTGAGCAGAGTTTTAGGAAACTTGCTGGAGGGGCAGCCTTTTGAGCTTTTTCACAACGATTTGCGGTTGTGGATTCCTCGATATCGACGGGGAACTTACCCCGATGTGATGGTGATTGAAGGAGAACCAGTTTTTAGCGAAGGGCGCAGTGATGAGATACTTAATCCAATCATGATTGTGGAAGTGCTTTCTAAGTCTACTAAGGATTTCGATCGAGAGGATAAGTTTCGGTTTTATCGATCGATCCCTGAATTCCGCGAGTACGTATTAGTCAGCCAACAAGAATTTTTAGTGGAACAATATATTAAGAATGAATCAAATCAATGGTTGTTTCAGGAATATGAGGGAGAATCTGTAACAGTTGCTTTCCCTGGGCTGGGAGTGCAAATGTCAATGAGCGAGATTTACAATCAAGTAATATTTGAAACAGACGAGACTGAATTGCATCAGTAATTAGGTTCGTAGTGAGGACTTTAGTCCGCATCAATTAGGTTCGTAGTGAGGACTTTAGTCCGCATCAATCAGGTTCGTAGTGAGGACTTTAGTCCTCTTCAAATAAGAGAGGACTGAAGTCCTCACTACGAACACTTATTAAACTCAAAGTAAAATCGCATGAATGTAATCTGGCTACTATTAAAAGCTTCTTGGTTGAATGTTTCCATCGCCATACTCACAGGCTTAATTAGCGGTGGTTGCAGCGCCCAGTTAATTGCTTTCATCAACCGCGCCATCAGCGATAATTCCAATCAAAATTTAGTCTGGTATTTTGCTGGATTGGCAGTTTTAGCCCTCATCACCGGAGTTATATCCCAATTTTTGTTAATCTACCTTTCTCAAGAAGCTGTTTACAATTTGCGGCTGAGTTTGAGTCGAGGGATTTTGTCTTCTCCTTTGCGGCACTTGGAAGAATTGGGCGCTAATCGGTTGCTGGCTACCCTTACCGATGATGTGGGAACTCTTTCTAATACTATATTTTTGATTCCTTTTCTCTGCGTTGATATTGCCGTTGTTGTTGGGTGTTTGACTTATTTAAGCACGCTTTCGGGGGTTGTTTTTGCTGTTGTATTTGCTTTTTTAGCGCTGACTATTGGTACGGTACAGTTGCTGCTTAACAAAATGCGGAAATTTTTTGATTTGGCGCGGGAAGAACAAGATATATTGTTCAAGCATTTTCGCAGCATTACTGAAGGAATTAAGGAACTTAAACTGCATTCGTTGCGCCGTCAGGAATTTTTTGATGAAGAGTTGCAGGTAAGTGCTGCTGATTCCCGCGATTACAATTTGCAGGCGCTGAATACCGCAGCAGTGGCGACGGGAGTCGGGCAATTGCTATTTTTTATGCTGATTGGTTTGCTGTTGTTTGCTGTGCCGAAATTTGTGGCAGTTTCTACGCCTGTTTTGTCAGCTTATATTCTGACAAGTACCTATTTGATGTCTCCGTTTCAGAATATTTTGCAAAGGTTGCCGGCTATTTTTAGGGCTAATACTTCTGTGGAGAAGATTGAGAAAATGGGATTGGCTTTGGCGAGTCAAGCTGAGATAAATGCTGCGCTTCAACCAGTGAAAAATGCTGATTGGAAAATCCTGGAGTTGAAGGGGACTACTCACAGCTATCCGGGAGATAAGGAAGACAGTAATTTTGTTTTGGGCGAAATTAGTTTAAAGTTTCATCCGGGTGAATTGGTGTTTATTGTGGGTGGTAATGGCAGCGGTAAGTCTACTTTTGCTAAGTTACTTACTGGTTTGTACATTCCTGAATCTGGAGATATTCTCTTAGATGGACAGCATATTACTAATGACAATAGAGAGTGGTACAGGCAGCATTTTTCTGCTATTTTTTCGGATTTCTATTTGTTCGATCGCCTTTTGGGGATGACTAATCACGATTTGGACAATCAGGCGGCTGAATATCTGCGAGAATTTCATTTGGATAAGAAGGTTGAGGTGAAAGATGGTATTTTATCTACTACGGCTTTGTCTCAGGGACAGCGAAAACGGTTGGCTTTGTTGACGGCTTATTTGGAAGATAGGCCGATTTATTTGTTTGATGAGTGGGCTTCGGATCAAGACCCGTTTTTTCGGGATATTTTTTACAAGCAGTTGTTACCGGAGTTGAAGCGCCGCGGGAAAACGGTGTTTGTGATTAGTCATGACGATCGCTATTTCGATCTAGCCGATCGCGCAATTAAACTAGATTACGGTAAAATTCAGTATGACCGACAACATGGATAAGTATCGAATCGTCGAAACTCTGACTGAAAGTCAGGTTTCCGACTTGATGGATTTGTACAAAAACGAGTTTTGGTGCGACAAGCGCACTCGCGAGGATGTGGTGAAAATGCTTGCCGCCACGGATGTTATCATTGGTTTGGTCGATGAGGGCGATGGCGTCCCGCCCCGCAAGCTACGACTAATTGGCTTTACTCGCGTCATGACTGATTTTGTCTACAGAGCCACGATTTTTGATGTAATTGTCCACCCAACATACAGAAAGATGGGACTGGGTAAGGTGTTGATGGATGCAGTCTTAAATCATCCCCAACTGCAAGCCGTGGAGAATTTGTCTCTTAACTGTTTGCCGAAAATGATACCATTTTACAAACGCTGGGGTTTCACTGATGATATCGGTGAAATGAAGTTTATGCGAAAAATACGCTGAACTTAGTTTGTTCAAATCCCTAATTTTTCGCGAATTACTTCGGCTTTGAAACCTACTAACACAGCCGTTCCATCTTTAACAAAAAGAGGACGTTTCAGCAGCATTGCATCTCTAGCAAAGGCTTCAACCCATTTTTCACTCGTCCACTCTTTCTTGTCGTCGCCCAAGGCGCGGTAAGATTGACCGGATGTATTTCGCATTGGTTGAAAACCTAAAGAATCTACCCAGTTGTGAATGGTTTCGCGAGTGGGTGGCTGTTCTTTTGTATTAATAAACTCGTAAATAACAGCATTATCTTTGAGCCACTGGAAAGCTTTTTTGCAGGTTCCGCAGTTGGGAATTCCGTAAACTTGAACAGACATAATATTTGGGAATTGGGAATTGGGAATTGGGAATTGGGTCGAAAAGCATTGGGCATTGGAAGCAACAAATAACCAATAACCAATAACTAATAACTAATAACCAATAACTAATGACTGCTAACTAATCTAGCTTGTAGAACCCATTTTTGCACGCGATCGACTGAAGGAGTCAAATCATTGCGCTGCATTGTCGCTACGTGGAGTCTGAGGATTTGTTGGTGCAGTCTCTCCACAGGCATTTGAGCCAATTGAGCGGCTGAAGCAACGCCTGCGTGCAGCAACAGCCCGCAATACTGACAGCCTACACTCGGAATTCGAGCCAGCTCTGCCATTGCTACCCATTTATTAAGATTTTGAACGTTAATCTGTAATTGCTGTGCTAGCAGCACTTTCGCCGCCGGTGTTTTCGTCATCCGAATTAGTTGTCCGATTGTTGTGATGCCGCACTCTTCTAGTTGAGACTGGTTTGCGTTGCTCAATCCCGGCAAGTGTTCGATCGGCCAATCGCGTACTTGCACCGAAGTTTTAGAAGTTGTGTGAGAAGTTTTCATATTTTTTTCAGTGAATTTACTTATACTTTAAAGTCTAAAATATACGATCGTCAATAGAGGCTATTACTCATGTCACAAAATCAACAACAATCCGATCGACTAATTTGGCAGATCCCGGGTGTTGAATTCTTGCTGTATTGCTTGTGCAGTAACACTTTCAACTTTTTTATCCTGGCAGTCGGCGAAGGTTCGTGGTGAACAAAATTAGGCCCAGGATGATGACAAAGACGATCGCAAACATAGCACTAAAGAGTGCAGCAAAAAAGAAAATAAAGATGAGGCTTTTCCCCAAAATGGCTGCTAAATTTGAAGCCTGGACTTTTGTGCTGTGATGCTTAGAATCAAAGGACTGAAGTCCTTACTACAAACCGAACTCAAAATTATGAATTTTGACCCATGCAAATTACAAAAGGTGATGAATTGTTAAGAAATATTTTACACGAACGGCGGCAAAAACTGGCCAGTTTAATTGATTTTCCTGTAATTCTATGGTCTGGCCGCAGCATTCCTCGCAATTATCCGGCACTTGTTTATCCTTTTCGCGCCAGCAGTCACTTTCTATATTTTGCTGGTTTGCCGTTAGAAAATGCTGCGATTCGTTTAGAATCGGGCAAGTTAGAACTGTTCTTAGATGATGCCGATCCTGGTAGCACGCTTTGGCACGGGGAAATGCCGAAAAGAGCGGAAATTGCTGAACGAATTGGCGCTGATGCTGCTTTCCCCATGAGTGAGTTGAAAGCGCGAGGGACAAATGCAGCTACGATCGCCCTTCAGGATAGCTCGATCCGGTTGCAACAGTCGGATATTCTAGATCGCTCTTTAGCACCCTCCAAATCGCCAACCGGCATCGATCTAGAGTTAACTCAGGCGATCGTCTCGCTGCGCCTGAGCCACGATGCAGCCAGTTTGGTTGAATTGCGTCAAGCTGCGGCTGTCACCGTAGCAGCTCACAAAGCGGGCATGAGGGCAACTCCAACAGCTAAGATTGAAGCGGGTGTGCGGGCGGCTATGGAAAGTGTGATCATCTCGGAAAATATGACTTACGCCTACCCAAGTATTGTCACCGTGCAGGGGGAAGTTTTGCACAGCGAACACTATCACAATCCGGTACAAGCAGGAGATTTGCTGTTAGCAGATGTCGGTGCAGAATCGTCAATGGGATGGGCGGCTGATGTGACTCGCACTTGGCCGGTTTCGGGCAAGTTTTCTCCGACTCAAAG
Source organism: Microcoleus sp. PH2017_35_SFW_U_B (assembly GCF_020737865.1). Lineage (NCBI taxonomy): Bacteria > Bacillati > Cyanobacteriota > Cyanophyceae > Oscillatoriales > Microcoleaceae > Microcoleus > Microcoleus sp. PH2017_35_SFW_U_B. The sequence goes on along the minus strand of NZ_JAEQDE010000034.1, from coordinate 129,360 downwards.
AGCGATTTATGATGTAGTTTTGGCAGCCCATGATGCTTGTATTGATAAGATTAGTCCCGGCGTGGAATATCAAGACATTCACCTGTTGGCTGCTAGAATTATGGCGGAAGGATTGGTCGATTTGGGTATTTTGCGGGGTAATGTTGACGATTTGGTAGAAATGGATGCTCACGCGCTGTTTTTTGTGCACGGAATCGGACATTTAATTGGTTTGGATGTTCACGATATGGAAGATTTGGGAGATTTGGCAGGCTATGAAGCGGGGAGAGTGAGAAGCAGTCGGTTTGGGCTGGGATTTTTGCGACTTAATCGTGTTTTGCGATCGGGAATGCTGGTATCGATTGAACCGGGTTTTTACCAAGTTCCGGCTATCTTAAATAACCCAGAAACTCGCGCCAAATATGAAAATTTCGTAAACTGGGACGAGTTGGGTAAATTTGCGGATGTCCGGGGGATACGCATTGAGGATGATATACTTGTGAGCGCAGGGGGTAGAGAAGTATTGACGGGGGAACTGCCAACAAAAGCTCTGGAGATTGAGGACTTAGTTGGGATAAGTGCATAGGTATCGATCGCCAAAAGTGCGATCGCCAGCATCTCAATTTTTGCAAAAAGCATTTTTTTTACCAGAAAGAATTGGTTGAAAGCCTTTCCCTTTGAGGGAGAAATGAAAATTAGACTATTCATTACTCCAATCCTCTGACTTAAGGGTAGAGGTCGCTCTCAAACTGTCAACTGTCAACTGTCAACTGTCAACTGTTGAAAGTGCTGTGCTGGCTTGCGTGCTATACATAGCACGAGAACTCTTGAAATGCACTACAAATGCAAACCTGAGATGCTTTCAGTGCGATCGCCCGCACTTCCATCATGTGTGACCAACATAAATAAATATGAATAAAGCTTGGCAAATCGGTCTGTTTGTGTTCGTTGAAAAACTAGCGGTGCAAGTCCAAAAATTTGCAGCACGGAGACTGGCGCGCATTTTTCGGACAAAAAGTGTAGTCGCACCGCCACCGATGCAATCTGCACCTTTGCCTAGCAATGAAGCAGACAGGCTAAAAGCACTTAACCACTACAATATTCTCGATACAGATGCCGAAGGAGCTTTTGATGACTTAACAGCTTTAGCATCCTATATTTGCGGCACTCCTATTGCTTTAGTCAGCTTAGTAGATACTAACAGACAGTGGTTTAAATCAAAAGTCGGTCTTGGAGCAACAGAAACTCCCAGAGAGATAGCATTTTGTTCTCACGCTATTTTAAATCCCAACGAATTGCTAGTTATACCTAATGCTATGGAAGACGATCGCTTTGCCGGCAATCCGCTAGTAACTTCCGATCCAAATATTCGGTTTTATGCTGGGGCACCGTTAGTAACTCCTGAGGGTTTCCCCATTGGCACTTTGTGCGCCATAGATACAGTTCCTCGCCATCTCACCTCAGAACAACTAGAAGCCCTGCGGACTTTAGGAAGGCAAGTTATTAGCCAAATGGAGTTGCGAATTAATTATGCTAAATTAAAGCGGGCGCAACTCAGGCAAAAACAAGTAGAAGCAAAACTCCGTTCTAGTGACGAGCAAATTGTCAATTTTTTAGAAGGAATGAGTGATGCTTTTTTTGCTCTCGATCCCCAGTGGCGATTTACTTACGTCAATTATAAAGCAGCGCAATTTTTGCAGCGCGAGCCGGAAGAACTTTTTGGTAAAAATTTTTGGGAAGAGTATCCAGATTTAGTAAATTCGGTATTCTATAAAGAGTCTCATGAAGCTGTATCTAAACAAGTCGGAGTAACTTTTGACAAATATTATCATCCCTTAAAAGTCTGGTTGGAAGTGCGGGCTTTTCCTTCTCACGATGGCATTTCTGTATTCTTTCACGATATCACCAAGCGCAAGCAGATGGAATCTGCTCTCAGAAAAGAACAGAAAAAAACTGATAGTTTGCTGCTAAATATTTTACCAGAAGCTATTGCAGATAGGTTGAAGCACGAACCGGGGGTAATTGCGGACAAGTTTGAAAAAGCTACAATTCTTTTCGCTGACTTGGTGAATTTTACTCAAATTTCTACTACGATGTCCGCCACAAAATTGGTATACTTGCTGAATGAAATTTTTTCAACTTTTGACCAACTGACTGACAAGCACGGGTTGGAAAAAATTAAGACGATCGGGGACGCTTATATGGTAGTAGGTGGCATTCCCATTGAGCGCCCAGATCACGCAGAGGCGATCGCCGAAATGGCACTGGATATGCTAGCGGCAATTCAGGAATTAAATGTGAAGCTAGACTCGAATTTTGACATCCGCATCGGAATTAATAGCGGCCCGGTGGTAGCGGGGGTAATCGGCACTAAAAAATTCATTTACGATTTGTGGGGAAATGCGGTGAATACAGCCAGCCGCATGGAATCTCACGGCATCCCCGGCAGCATTCAAGTTAGTATCTATACTTACGAGTTGCTGCGGGATAAATATGAATTTCAAGAGCGGGGTTTGATTGAGATTAAGGGTAAAGGGGAAATGCGGACTTATTTTATGAAGGGGAGAAAGACTGCAAGTGAGATGGAAATAGCCGTAGATTAAATCAAATTAAGTGCAGTAGGGTGCGTCAGCTTGGCAAATTTTTGCGATAAATTCACAATCTCACAACTGACGCACCCGGGGATAAATGGTGCGTCAGTTGTGAGATTTTTGATAATGATTGAGAATTGTCAAACTGACGCACCCTACGGCTGATTTTTGAGGGAAACGCCGGAGGCTGCGATCGCACTTACAAATCAGGCCCGATCGCAAATCAAGCAAAACTGCCGTCGCAGAGGAACCAAATCAGATTATGCTGTATGCAGAGATATCCGGGCAATCCCATGTGCGGTATATAGATCCTTTGACACTCCTCGACTATCAGGTACGAGGATTCTTAAGACTTTTGGGTCTTAATATCCCGCGCAAGCGTGGGTTCCCAGGCTGACCACGTTTGCACAAAAGAGTGCGTGGTCATATCTCCTCAAAAATGTTTTGGGCGTAGACTTTCCCCCAGTCCGGGGGTAGGTTTTTACATCTTGTCTGATGTGGTTATTCTACCATATTCATTTGTGGAGATGGATTTGTCATTTTACTTAACAATGGCAAAAAGCCGTCCTAAAAGGACGGGGTTTTTAACCCAATTTTCTGATAGCAATATTAAATTAAAGTCGTCGGAGCCTTTAATATGGTTCAGTTTCATATTCAAACAGATAGCGAGATCCCTGCATCTACGCAACTATTCAATCAAATCAGGTTTGCGATCGCCTCGCGCCAGTTTCCGCCCGGGCACCGCTTGCCCAGCACGAGGCAGCTAGCGATGCAGACGGGTTTGCACCGCAACACCATCAGCAAAGTATACCGACAACTAGAAAATACCGGACTCGTAGAAGCCCAAGCCGGATCGGGGATTTACGTGCGCGCCCAAGGGCACGAAGGCGGCAGCAAACTCAAATCCCCGATTCTTGATGAATATCCCCTTGCCAATAAAATAGTGCAAGAAAGTATGGATCAACTGCTGGGACAGGGCTGTACGCTCAACCAAGCTAGGGAATTATTTTTGGCCGAAATTGACTGGCGACTCCGGTGCAGCGCGCGGGTGGTCGTCACAGCCCCCACAGAAGACATCGGCGTGGGTGAGCTGATGGCGAAAGAACTGGAACAAGCTTTGCGGATTCCCATCCAGTTAGTGGCGATGGAAGATTTAGGTACTTTTCTGGATAACATCTCTGCGGGAACTGTAATCACCAGTCGTTATTTTATCGGACAAGCGGAATTGATTTCGGCGCCGCGTTCGGTGCGAGTGATTCCCGTAGACATCTATGATTATGTTCAGGAAATTCAGTTAGTGGGGAGTTTGCCGAAGGACAGTTATTTGGGTATCGTGAGCCTGAGTTCGGGAATGTTGCGATCGACTGAAGTGATTATTCACAGTCTCCGGGGCGAGGATTTGCTGGTGATGACGGCTTTGCTGTCGGATGCTTACAAGATTAACTCGATCGTGCGATCGGCTAGAACTATTTTCTGCGACCAACCGAGTTTTGCTACAGTAAAAGCTGCCATTAACGCGGCCCGAGAGGATATTATTCGTCCCCCGCAACTGGTATGCTCGGAAAATTACATCGGCTCTAAGTCGATTAATTTACTCAAGCGCGAGTTGGGCTTGGGATAGAGTTGACAGTTGACAGTTGACAGTTGACAGTTGACAGTTGACAGTTGACAGTTGACAGTTGACAGTTGACAGTTGTAGGGGCAGTGCCCCGTGAGAGCCCTCTTAGTTGACAGTTGACAGTTGACAGTTGGTAGTTGGTAGCCAATAACCAATAACCAATAACCAATAACCAATAACCAATAACCAATAACCAATAACCAATAACCAATAACCAATAACCAATAACCAATAACTAATAACCAATAATCCATGCCAATTGAAATCCAACCTTCAATTAATGTTAAAACTGCGATCGAAAGCCGGCGGGCCGCGCGCAGCTTCAAGTGCGATCCGATTCCCCCAGCAATATTGGCAGAGATTTTGCGCTTGGGAGTGCGATCGCCCTCCGGTTATAATTTGCAGCCTTGGCGGTTTATTGTACTTAAAGATCCAGCCAGTAAAGAAAAATTAAAAGCTTGTGCCTTCGACCAGCGGCAAGTGGTAGAAGCCCCAATCGTGTTAATCTGTTGTGGCGATCGGCGCGCCGCCCAACCCGAAAACACCGAAGCCGTCATCGAATTGGGCAAAGCCGTAGGTGGAATGAACGAGAATTTAGCTGGTTATATGCGACAAGCAATCCCGCAATTGTTCGAGAACCATCCATGCTTTGAGTCCGTAGAAGCTTGGACAAACAGACATACAATGCTCGCAGTAGCTCATTTAATGATTGCAGCTAAAAGCTTTGGAGTAGACAGTTGTCCGATGGAAGGTTTTGTCGCAGCTAAGGTGAAAGAAGCCTTTCAAATTCCCGCAGAAGTAGATGTATGCTGTTTGCTACCGCTTGGTTATGCAGCAGAACCTTTGAAACAATACGGCGGTCGTTTTGACGTGACTCAAGTTTATTTCAGCGAAAGTTATGGAGAGGCCTTGCAAGTTGAAATTTGAGAGTTAAGATTTGAGAGTTGAGATTTGAGACTTAAGATTTGCCTGAGTTTGTGCAAAAGTTCAAACAAATCAGAATACCGACTATTTTGCAATTTCACAATCCGAAATTGCAATCTAAAATCTAAAATCTAAAATTTCAAGTGTGGTGATAGTAGACAGAGGAGGAAAAAATATGACAGTAGCAGCGCGACAAAGCAAGGCACAAATTCTAGAAGTAGAGTTACAAAAGCACTTGCAAGCAGCCGGATTTAAAAATTTACCGCTTTATATCAGTTGCGATTTTCGAGATGACTCTTTAACTGTCGTGGGAGAACACCCGCGCAGTTTAGTTCTCAAAGCTAAACCGACTTTTGCGGTGCTAGAAGCAGCAATTCTCGAAATAGAACCGGAATCGATTCAACAGATTGGACTTTGCCTCAAAATCACCGGGCAAAAACAGCCTTATGCTTTCCATTCTTTTACCATGCACAACCCTGTTTTGTCAAGACCCAGAACAGTGGAAGTGCTGAAAAAACCCGAGAAGCAACCCGCAGCAGAAACAGGGATAGTTTTAGCCGAAAATGCTGCTGAGACGGCGGATGTAGCGGAGGAAATACCGTTAGAAACGGATGTTAAAAATGCGGGCGGTGATGAATATTTCCCTAATTTTTCCGAGAGTTCCAGCGATTCCGATCCGATCGCCTTTAAGGTAGCTGCAATCGGGCCAGATATCGCAGAAAATCCCTTCGATGCGCTGGATATGGAAGCGGTAACAGTCGCCGAAACGCCGAAGACTTCACCGTTTACGATGTTAGTGGTGGCCGGAATGGTAAGTCTGGTGGCGGTGATTTTGGCGGGCGGTTATTACCTGCTGAGTCGCCCCTGCGTCATCGGAGAATGTACTGCATTAGCCAATGCCAAACAGTTGAGCGACAATTCGGCGAAGACTCTGAAAACTTCCAAGGTTGCTAGCAGCCCGGAAGAGGCGCAGGAACAGTTAAAACAGGCGATCGCACTTTTGGAACCAATTCCGGCTTGGTCAATTCATTGCGGCGAGGCTCAAACTGCGATCGAAAAATATCAAGAGCAAAGTCAAAATATCACATCTGCGATCGATGCAGCGCGCCTCGCACAGTCGGCAGCCGGGAAAACCCAAAATCGGCCTGTTTCCGAACAGAGCTTGCAGCAAGCCGAAACATTGTGGCAAAGTGCGATCGCCCAACTCGGAGAAATCCCCACAAGCAGCCCAGTTTATCCATATGCTCAGACAAAGGCGAAGGAATACCGAAAGAATTTAGCCACTGGAAATCGGCAATTAGGCACAGAAAAACAAGCCGAAAAACTGTTGATCGCCGCCAAAAGTGCAGCCCAAATAGCAGAAGCTCGGGAAGCAGTAGCTCAGACATCGCAGACATGGGGACAAGTGGAAGCAGGTTGGGAAAAAGCCCTAGGAATTATATCAGAAATTCCCAGCAACACGCAATCTTATCAACTAGGTAGATTGCTAGTTCCGAAATACGAAACCAAGCTTTCACAAGCTCGCGAGCGCCGAAATGTGGAAGGAATTTCGGAAAATGCCTACACTCAAGCTGTGACTTTAGCAGCGGAAGCTCGAATTTTTGAGGGCAAAAACGGCTGGTTTAAAGCATCGGAAAACTGGCGAAGAGCTTTGAGTTATGCGGAGCAAGTTCCGACGGCTACTTCCTATTCCCAAAAAGCCAAACCGCTGATTGAATCCTATACAACATCTTTGCAGCAAGCGGAAGTTAAGTTGCGGGAAGAAAGAAACTTGCAAAAAGCGCGCACGGATTTAGATAGAACTTGCAAAGGCAAGCCAAAAATTTGTGACTATACTGTGAGCAATGGTTTGATTGCGGTGCAGATGAATTCCGATTACGTGGAGAAGTTGCAACAAACTTTCATTCAGGCGAATAACAATAATTCTGTGAAGAGTCGCCAAGCTGTGGAAAAGCACGTTGCTACTTTGCAAAAGGCCTTGGAGGCGATCGCGGAAAATGCGAAAATTCCGATGCAGGTGTACGATGGCGAAGGCAAGCGGATTGCGAGTCACGAACCGAAGTAATGGCAGCATCTCATGTTTGCAGTGCAGGTACGTAGTTGCGCTTCAGCGCTCCGGAAAGGTACGTAGTTGCGCTTCAGCGCTCCGGAAAGGTACGTAGTTGCGCGCGCTCCGGAAAGGTACGTAGTTGCGCTTCAGCGCTCCGGAAAGGTACGTAGTTGCGCTTCAGCGCTCCGGAAAGGTACGTAGTTGCGCTTCAGCGCTCTGGGAGCATCACATTTTTGCAAAAACCATCTTGCTTGCAGTGCTGTCCACCAAGAGCGAGCTGTATAATACTCGCTCGGAGTGGACAGCACTATAACAACAAAACTGAGATGCTCCCGAAGTAATTGCGCCGCGAATTTCTGTGGCTTCATCCAGATTTTGTCGATGAGTATTAATTGGGGAATCCGCGACTGAAATCGCTAGTATACTGTATGAAATGGTGTTAGCAATCCAATGCTAGAAAAGGTAAAACTTCATAACTTCAAAAGTCATCAAGATACAGAAATTAATTTTGACAATTCAGGCTTACACGCCCTCGTAGGACAAAACAGTTCTGGTAAAACATCCGTTTTGCAAGCATTGCATTATCTCAGTCAGCTTACTAATTCATCATTTGAAGATATTTTTAAGGATGAAAGAGCGCCTCAATTTATTACAACTATTGGGCAAAATAATATGTCTGTTACTGCAAATGGTTTTTGGGGAGACCAAGAGCGTAATGATTGGGAAGCTTCTTATGACTGGAGACAAAGAGTTAATCATTCTTGGTTTCCGACAGCATCATGGAAGGCCGATAAAAACCAGGAATATAGGAAAGTAATGTCTAAAACTTCCTTAATCACTACGAAAGAGCCAATTCCTGAATCTTTGAGATACTCAGTTCATCTTAAGCTAGTAGCTACTAATCTTGCTAAAGCAGCTTACAGCGATGCAATCATTCCGCGAGTTGAGTTCGATGGTTCAGGCTTAGCACCTACCTTAGACTATCTTCGTGACGAAGCTCCAGATAAGTTTCAATCTTTACAAGAAATGTTGAAACGGATTGTACCAGGTGTACGCGAAGTAGGCGTAAAACGAGCCAAGGTTATGGTAAATCGCCAACGCTTAATCGAAGTCGATGGCAAATCTATCTCCTACGAAGAAAGTCAGGAAATGACAGGGCAAGAAGTTGTCCTAGACATGAATACTGGTAAACGCATTCCAGCCCATGCGATTAGCGAAGGAACAATGCTCGCCCTCGGATTACTGACTGTTTTGATAAATCCAACTCAACCTAATTTAGTGTTACTAGATGATGTCGAACAGGGACTCCACCCAAAAGCACAACGAGAATTAATCGCTGTTTTTAAAGAAATTATTCAACAAAACAACAACCTGCAAATTATTTTTTCCACCCATTCTCCCTACATTGTGGATGAACTTACTCCGTCTCAAGTTCATGTATTAAGTAACAATAACTCCGGTGTGACTCGTTGCAAAAGATTAGATGAACATCCTGATGTAGAATGGGCAAAACAAACTTTAACCACCGGAGAATTCTGGGATGCGGAGGGAGAAGATTGGGTGGTTGCAGGAGAAATTAATGATTGAGTTTGTAGTGATTGTCGAAAGTAGTGCAGACGCACGAACCGCTACTAAATTAGCCGATCGCACTTTAGTGCAAAAAATTGACTGGTTAGACCCTGAGATGCTGCAACATCTATATCAATGGAGTGGTTTAGAAGCTGGCACAGAGAATTCTTGCTGGAAAAATATTAATCAAATTATAGATAATTTCCAACAAAGCTTAGGATTCCGTCCTCCCAGATATTTAGGTCATCGTAAAGATGGAGCATTAAAAGCTGATGGTGCAGCAGTGTCCGAGTTGTGGGACGAAAATCTAAAATCTTAAATGTATTGACGGCGGCCCCAGAAGCCGCTACGCTGTGAAATTAAGGTTGCTTTGCTCGAAGATGAAGCAGCCACGATCGCCCGAAAATCTAGTTGCACTGTCCGAAGCTGTAACCAGCAGCAACGGACAGCTAACCGCCAAACTGAGATGAGCAGTCTGGAGGCTGATCGAGAATCTTAGCATTCTCTGTCGCCGCCCTGCCTTTTGTTAGTATGCGGGGCGGCTGGGTTTTTGGGTTTTCCTCCCAGAAAACAACCAAAAACCAGGAGACCATAATTATGTCACAGGAATTCGTGCCTGACGATAACTCTTCCGTGCAGCCAAATGACGGCTGTGCAGTATCCGAACAGGAAATCGTGCAGATAACGGTTGTCGGTTCCCAGAAAACCGTATTAGAAACCATCCACACCTTGTACAGGCTGGGATTCGCCACCGTCGGCGATTGGAGTAAGTTGCAGCGAGGCCCAAAGCCGGGACAATTTATTAGCGTTTTAATCAAGCGCAAAGCCTAGAAATTGGTCTAGCCTCATCGGTTATATCAGCGGGCGGTTGAAATAGACAACACGGCGATGAAATAGAGGACACGGCATTGCCGTGTCCCTACCCGATATCGTTATTTCCAGCAATTTTATCCTTCACTCAATCCCGCTTGAAAAATCTGTTGTGCCGTCAACTTCAACTCTGGAAAAGTTGGCGACTCAATCCTATCATCTCCCCGAAATTGACTAACTTCATACTCGCCATCAATCAACCGATAAATCGAAATAGTCGGTTGCTTGGGATTCCCAATAAATCGACGGCCGCCCAAACCGAGATAATCCACAATCCAATATTCGGGAATGCCGATTAGTTCGTATTCACCTACCTTTTTTATGTAGTCATCTTGCCAATTCGTGCTAACGACTTCAACAACCAGCGGAATTGATGCTCCTTGAGTTACGGTTGAAAAATTTTTCCACAAAGGTTCTGATGTTAAGTTGGGGCGATTTAATATCAGAATATCCGGCGAATAAGCTGATTCGTTTTCTGGTGGCTTAATTAATGCTTTTCCGGGGATGAAGTATGGACGTTTTTCTTTTCTAAACTCAGCAGTTAATTCGGAGGCTAAAAAACCGATAACTTCTTCATGGTCTCCTAATGGCTGTGACATTTCAACAATCTCTCCATTGTGCAGTTCGTAACGTCCGTTTTCTGGCTTCCATTCCGCAAATTCTTCAAAAGTTAGCGTTTTAGCTGCTATTTGAATCATGGTTATTCTCCTTGGTGATGAATCGGGCGGGCTAGAAGCCCACCCCACAAGATAAACTGACTCTTTGTGGAACAGGCATCTTGCCTGTTCAAGAAAATAAGGCTAAATGCAAGTTCTTACCTATAGCCTTTCTCAAAAAGATGAGGTGTAACTGATAGATCGATAATCATTAAACTCAGAGGGCTGAAGCCCAACAACGTACCTAATTTTTCTGATAAGCGCTATTCATATTATAAATGCCCAAGGCCCAATTCCCAATTACCATTTGATTAATTGTGCATCTTGATTAAAAAAACTCCGACACAATCCCTCAGTCAACAATAGAGTGGCGATTAAAGTTGCTAGCGCCAACACAAACATAATCAAAATTTGATAAGATGCTGCATCCAAAGGACTGACACCGCTCAACATTTGACCCGTCATCATTCCCGGTAATGTTACGATACCTACGACTGTCATTGTGTTTAATGTGGGGATTAATCCAGCTTTGATCGCATCTTTGCGGTACTGTTTTACTGCTTGCTGCGGAGTCGATCCTAAACTTAAATGGGTTTCTATTTCTAATTGGCTGCTGTTAACTGTACTCACAAGTCTTTCACCAGCGATCGCCCCTGAGTTCATCGCATTGCCCAAAATCATCCCCGCTAGGGGAATCAAATACTGCGGTTCGTACCAGGGATCAGGTTGCAAAATTAGCAAGTGTGTATAGGCCAGAGTAAACGCCGTACCGATCGATATCGAACCCACAACTAACGGCAGCAAGTGCTTGATTTTTTTGCTAATCCGGTTGGTGGCCACCATGCTAGCCGTGGCCAGCATGATTGCTAACACTGCTAACACCAGCCACGGATTTTTCCCCTCCGGCGCAAACACCACGGCGAGCACGTAGCCGACTCCGATTAGCTGGATCAAGGTGCGCCCCGCCGCGATCGCCAGAGCCCCTTCCAACCCCAATCCCTGCCACGCCGAAAGCCCGATCGCGATCGCCACCATCCCCAAAGCCCAACCCAAATCAGTAAAATCTAGCAGAATTAACATCCGCGCTCCCTTTCGATAAAGTGATTGTTTGCCCGTCCAACTATAAGATATTTGAATAAAGGTTTCTGAGAAACAGTTTTGCTGTAAGAATTTGCTTTGATAATGGTTGCAATTTGTGGTGTCAAGAGTGAATAACGTTCCCCCCCTCGATTTAACCCAGCAGTACGCCCAGATTGGCGACGAAATCGGCGCTGCGGTACAAAAAGTGCTCGCCTCTGGCGGCTACATCGGCGGCCCCGCCGTCAAGAGTTTTGAGCAAGAGTTTGCCAACTACACAGGCGTTTCCGACTGCGTTGGCTGCAACTCCGGCACCGATGCCCTAATTTTGGCTTTGCGAGCTCTCAAAATCGGCCCCGGCGACGAAGTAATTACCACTCCTTTTACCTTCTTCGCTTCCGCTGAAACAATTAGCGCTGTGGGTGCAACTCCCGTATTTGTCGATATTGACAGCGGGACTTTTAATCTGGATGTCGAACTTTTGGAAGCGGCAATTACCGACAAAACCAAGGCAATTATGCCGGTTCACATTTTCGGACAACCCACAGACATGACTCGGTTGATGGAAATTGCCACCAAGCATAACTTAGCCGTCATCGAAGATTGCGCCCAGTCTGTCGGGGCCGAGTGGGAGTCTAGAAAAGTCGGCAGCATCGGCCATGTGGGCTGCTTCAGCTTTTATCCGACCAAAAATTTAGGCGCTTGCGGTGACGGCGGCGCGGTGACAACAAACGATCGCGCCCTGGCAGCTTCCATGCGTATGCTTAAGGAGCACGGACAGTCTTCTAGGTATTTTTACGAGGAAATAGGCTACAACAGCCGTCTGGATGCCCTGCAAGCGGTGATTCTCAGCATTAAGTTGCGGTATCTCGACAGTTGGAACTCCCAACGGCGCGAGAAAGCAGCCGTTTATAGCGAATTTCTTTCCCGCGTGCCCGGAGTTGCTGTCCCCAAGGAATTGCCAGCAGCCAAGCCTGTTTGGAATCAATATACAATTCGCTTGACAAGTCAAGACACAATCCGGCTGACAAGTCCAGAAGGCGCGCCAAATCCTTCTGGTAATTTCCGCGACTCGATGCGGACTAAGTTGCAGGAATCCGGCATCGGTTCGATGGTTTACTATCCGTTACCTTTGCACCTGCAACCTGTTTACAAATCTTTGGGCTATCAAGCCGGTCAGTTGCCTGTAGCTGAGCAAGTTTGTCGCGAAGTCTTGTCTTTGCCGATGTTCCCGGAACTTTCGAGGGATCAACAGGAGAGGGCAATTTACGGGCTGAAAGATTGTTTGGCAAAGGGCGGATAGGATTTAGTGGCTTTTGTGCGATCGCCCGATCGAAAGAAATACCTGAGAATAGAGGAATTGTAGGGTTGCAGTGTCGTACTGGTGCAGCGGTCAGGAAAACATATTAAGTGTTTTGACTGATCACTTGTACTTTTATCAGAAATTTGGGTTTAAAACCCCGTCATAAGCTTGACGGCTTTCTGCTATAGTATTCGTAGGTTGCTGACCGTGAGAACGTGAGGAAACAGGTTGAACGTCCTACTCCGGGATCTCAAAATCTTTTCGGACTAGACATGAAACTGTAAGACCAAAACTGACATTGTTGGTAGAGGCACGATTCAGCCCAAGAATCCTCGTACCTTGATAGTCGAGGAGTGTCAAGTACTATATTTAATGAAAAGAAACAAATTTAGGCTGGCAATCCGCCTTCAACGGGTGCATTTTCCGCTCGCCTAAAATTTGCGATCGGTCAATGATGAAGAAGGAAGAAGGAAGAAGGAAGAAGGAAGAAGAAAGACGGAAGAAGGAAGACGGAAGAAGGTTTTAACTTTCGACTTCCGATGCCCGATGCCCGATGCCCGATGCCCGATGCCCGATGCCCGATGCCCGATGCTTTTATGCCCGATGCCCGATGCCCAATCTCAATTTAAGCTGCAATTTTCATAAAACAAGAGGAAAATAAACGAGTGCCTCAGTATCAATTCACTCAGGCTAGACGCTACGATCCACAGGCGATCGCCCAATATTACCGCAACCGTCCTTGGAAAGCAATTTGGCGAGCAATAACCGTTATTTGGTCATTTGCAGGCTTCGTACTCGGAATGCTGTGGGACAGTTGGCAGCACGAAGTCGCCGCCCACCAGCCCGAACGCGCCGCCCATCTGCGACAAATACTCACTCGCTTAGGCCCCACTTTCATTAAAGTCGGCCAAGCCCTGTCTACTAGACCAGACTTAATCCGCAAAGACTTTCTCATAGAACTAATCAAACTTCAGGATCAACTGCCGCCCTTTGACTCCGTGCGAGCTTTTGAGATTATTGAAGCAGAACTCGATCGCAAAATCAGCGAAACTTACAGCGAAATCTCCCCCGAACCAGTCGCCGCCGCCAGTCTCGGTCAAGTTTATAAAGCCCGTTTAATCACCGGAGAAGAAGTAGCAGTCAAAGTTCAGCGACCGAATTTGCTACCAATCTTGAGCCTTGACCTTTACTTAATGCGCTGGGCTGCTGGATGGTTGGGCCCGTTGTTGCCACTAAATCTCGGTCACGACCTCTGTTTAATAGTCGATGAATTCGGTATTAAATTATTCGAGGAAATTGACTATATCAACGAAGGCCGCAACGCCGAAAAATTTGCGACCAATTTTGCCGACGACCCGACCGTAAAAGTTCCGAGCATTTACTGGCGCTATACTGCAAAATGCGTTCTCACTCTCGAATGGATTGACGGTATCAAACTGACAGATATGGCAAGTGTCAAAGCCGCCGGTTTAGACACTAATAGCTTAATTGAAATCGGAGTTCGCAGCGGTTTGCGGCAGTTACTGGAACACGGTTTTTTTCACGCAGACCCCCATCCAGGAAATCTGTTTGCCTTAGCGGACGGCCGCATGGCTTACATCGATTTTGGGATGATGGATCAGATGGAAGAAACAACTAAAGAAACTTTGGTTGATTCTGTCGTTCACTTGATCAACAAAGATTATTTAGAGTTAGCCCAGGATTTTGTAAAACTTGGGTTTTTGACACCAGATACAGATATTATGCCGATCGTCCCGGCGCTGGAATCTGTCCTCGGCGATATCGTCGGCGAAAAGGTAGGAGACTTTAACTTCAAGACGATTACAGACGAGTTTTCGGAGTTGATGTACGACTATCCTTTCCGAGTCCCCGCCAAATTTGCCTTAATTATTCGGTCTCTCGTCACAGAAGAAGGTTTAGCCCTTAGCCTCAATCCAGATTTCAAGATAGTTGAGGTAGCCTATCCCTATGTAGCCCGACGTTTGTTAAACGGAGAATCTCCGGCATTGCGCCGTCGCCTGATTGAGGTATTATTCAAAGATGGCAAATTCCAGTGGAATAGATTAGAGGAGATGATTGCGATCGCCAGATCCGATCGCAGTTTCGACCTGCTACCCACAGCCCAACTCGGCTTGCAATTTTTGCTGTCAGAGGAAGGGTCGTTTTTGAGACGCCAGGTAATGTTAGCCTTGATTGAGGACGATCGAATTCACACCGAAGAAGTTGGCAGCCTCTGGAACTTAGTCAAAGAAGACCTGCAACCAAGTCGCTTGTTCAACGTTGCTTTAGGCGCTTTGACAGAGTTCTCCACAGCAGGAACAGCCGCGCTGAATCGATTTTAATTAGAAGGAAGAAGCAAGAGGGAAGAAGGAAGAAGGAAGAAGGAAGAAGGAAGAAGGAAGAAAAATAATTCTACTTTTGCCAATTCCCAATTCCCAATTCCCAATTCCCAATTCCCAATTCCCAATTCCCCATCCCCAATTCCCAATTTTCCCATTACCCCAAAAGAATTATTCGTGTATTACTTTCCAGAACCTCCCTATTTTTTAATGACTGCTGGATTAATAGCAGGTATGGCATCAGGCTTAGCCTTTGAAGCAACTCTCAAACAAGCCGTACAACTCTGGTCTAAAAATCGTTCTAGCCGTACTTTGTCCAACCTAAAAGGTCTACAATTGCAGTTGCCTTTTTTGGGAATGGCCGGCGGAATTTGCGTATTTTTAGCTTCAGGAATGGAGATATTCGGCTTCCCCAAATTACTGTCCTACGTTCTAGCCCTGCCCCTGACACTACTAACAGCATGGCTAGTTTGGACTCAACTAGCCAAAGTTTTAATTGAACTACAACGCGGAGGTTCCCAAGCCTTAGACTTGGATTCTTTTTTTGAAGAACCATAGTTAAACATCAACCCTCTTTTACAACGAAGAGGGTTGGTTCGTAGTAAGGACTTTAGTCCTTCTTTATTAAAATCCGCAACTTAAATAGAACATTATTAACCCTTTGAATACCCCAACTTTTGAAATTCCTCTGCAAGCGCAGTAACAAATTGGGAGGCGCGAGTTTTGGTCGTGTTTCCGGCGAATTCAAATAGCGGTAGTGCAGAAATACATCGCGGTAAGGAATCTCAACATCTTCGCCCGCACACAATCGAGTAAATTTTGCAGCCGAAATACTCATGTAATGCAAATAAGTCAGCCGCCGTCCTTTGTCGTATAAAACATAATCTATCACATCAAATTGAGAAGACCAATGATTTCCCGTTATCAGTGCAGGTTGATGATAAGCAAAATTATAAAAAGAGATAGCGCTGCGGGCGACTAAATAGTTAAATAAAGGTTGGTCAGTTCCCCGCAAAGACAAAATTTCTGCTTCTCCTGAAGTCAATTTATCTAAAAGTTCGGCTAAGTTATTGCGATTTAAAATACCTTTTTTTGCAGCAAACCAACCAGCACAAAAAATCTGAGATTCCAGTTTTTCAATCTCAAAAAATGCTGCGAGTTTTTCTGATGATAAATCAAAGACATAATTGAGGTCAGATTTGTATTGAAAATCGTTAGCTACCCAATCAAATTCATCAAGTTTTTGATAAATATAATCCAGAGAACCCATTAACAGAGTGTCGGCATCAAAATAGACAAACTTGTCAAAAGGGCCATCAAAACAGCAAAATTTTCGGTGCATTCCCAAACAGTGAACTGGCGCCCAACCTTTAGCTTGCCAAACTTTTTGAGCTTTTTGGTGAGATGTCCAAACTACAGTCGCGAAGTCTTCCCAAAATTGGATGGAATCGGCATTGTCAAATAGAGTAACA
This sequence comes from Microcoleus sp. PH2017_35_SFW_U_B, assembly GCF_020737865.1. NCBI lineage: Bacteria > Bacillati > Cyanobacteriota > Cyanophyceae > Oscillatoriales > Microcoleaceae > Microcoleus > Microcoleus sp. PH2017_35_SFW_U_B. Next base: position 112,912 of record NZ_JAEQDE010000034.1, on the reverse strand, counting down.
TTGCTTCGCGAGGCAATTTCTACTCGAACTTTTTGCAAGTTATCATCGTAGGGAATGATGCAAACAGGAATAGTTTTCGCCCCATTAACTTCGAGACTATTCAATAAAGCGACTAAGTGATCAAAAACCACATCATTGCCTAGAATATAAATACCATCAGTCATAGTTGTTAATAAGTAACTGTTTAGGTGCGGGCAAGATGCCCACACCACAATAAAAATGATTGACTGTGGAACAGGCATCTTGCCTGTTCCTCAAAGCTTGTTTAAAGTTAAAAGCACAATAAAATTTATGAATTGTGGAACAGGCATCTTGCCTGTTCCTCAAAGCTTGTTTAAAGTCAAAACCACAATAAAATTTATGAATTGTGGAACAGGTATCTTGCCTGTTCCTCAAAGCTTGTTTAAAGTCAAAACCACAATAAAATTTATGAATTGTGGAACAGGCATCTTGCCTGTTCCTCAAAGCTTGTTGATAATAATATAACATATCAGTTTATCCTCATCTACTGAAAGGCTGAAGGATTTTTTGCATTAAATTTGGTTTTCTTTCATCCAAATAACGATAATATCGCCAAAGTTTCCAATAAGGAGTACCGGATTTAATTGGTATTCCAGCCCAGTGAATATATTTTAATCTTTTGCCTTTGTCATAAAGCACATAATCTCTTTCCTGAAAATGTGTAGAACCAGCCCAGCTTCCAGGTTCTGCTGCTGAATCTTTAACAAGATTCCAGCGTTTGAAAATTAACTTGAGAATCATATAATTTAGTATAGGCTGGTCTGTGACATTTTGAGTAAAGTCAAAATATTCTCGATGTTCCGAACATTCCCGCAAAATTTCATACATTTGCGATTCTGCAATCGTGCCTTTTCGGGAAGCCCAAAAACCGCTGTTGAATACATCTTGAAGCTGTGAGTCGGTAAAGATATTTTGTTCTTTGACAATGGGTGAAAATATATTTCGCAGTTTTTCGCTGAGGTGGTGATAGTCGCAGCAAAAAAAGTCTACTTCTGAGAGTTTGTTGAGGTTGGCTGCGATGTCTTCAAAGACGATGATGTCGGTATCGATGTACAGAAATTCGTCGAGGGGGCCAAACCAGGCGCAGAGTTTCCGCATTTTGTTGGGAAGGGCTAGAAAGTTGCGATCGAATATTTGGCCAATTTCCCTGGTAAACTGTTCCACAAACCCCAGATTTGGGTACAATTGCACACCATAGAGGCTGCTGAGGGCGGCAGCGACTTGCAGATAATTGTCGTCAAACGGGATTAAAAAAACTGGTACTTGACAATTGTACAGGCGTATGCTGGCTAAAAGGGCGATCGCACTTTCCATCACCTTATCATTAGCAACAATATAAATACCGCGACTCATAAATTTATCCTCAACCTTCTCAAGACTCTTTCTAGCAAACTCGGCGCAGAAATATCAGCATAAGACTTTAGCGGTTCCCTAAAAACCGGCCGCTTCGAGGGTTCGCGGAGATAGCGGTAATGTAGAAACAAATCGCGGTAGGGAAACTCAATATTTTCGCCAGCACAAACTCTCCGAATTAAATCCGGCTGCACCCCAATATAATGAAGGTAAGTCAGGCGATTTCCCTTGTCGTACAAAATGTTATCTCGGGTTTGAAAATGTGGGGAAGTGACACTGCAACCAGTTTTTTCATCATCCGGGAGACTGCAACCAAAATTATAGCTGTTCATCCCCGTTTTCATCACCATATAATTGAGCAACGGCTGTTCTCCCGCACCTGCATAGAGAATTTCCGCCTCCCCAGATAGCAGTTTACCTAACAGCCATTCTCTAGTATCACGGTCAAAAACTCCTTGCTTGCTGGCGTAAAATCCAGAACAAAATATTTCCGAGTCGAGCCGATTTTGCTCAAAAACTTCCAGCAGTTTTGGCGAATCAATGTTGTAGACTTTAGTTGGGTCGCGAAATTGAAAGTCATAAACCACAAAATCATATTTATCTAATTTATCAAAAACCGCATCTAGCGAATTCATTGCTAAAGTATCAGCATCCATGTAAATAAACTTGGCAAACGGGCCGTCGAAAGCGCAAAAGCGGCGGTGCGCGCCGTAAAGCCGGAACTTTTTGCGATTTAAGCGCTCAGGTGCGGCGGCTTGCATAAATTCATCCCATCGCTGAATTGATGCAGTATCTTCATACAGAAAAACATTAGAACGCTTGGCAATTTCAGCTTGAATTTGCTGGATATGTTCGTCAAAAGGATAAATACAGACAGGAGTATTTGAGCCTAAAATAACTTCAATACTGTTGAGAAAAGCAATTAGTTGGTCGTAAACTACATCGTTTGCTAGCGTGCAAATTCCCTTCATATCATGTCCTATCTATTGACCGTAATAACTAAGGTTAGTTCGTAGTGCGGACTTCAGTCCGCTCTCCGGCTGCGGACTTCAGTCCGCACTACGAACCTATTTTTTGTACTATTTCCTAAGATGCAAAATTAGACAGCCAATTGAGCAAGTTCAATTCGTGGAGAATGATTTGCCTAGCTTCAGCAATTTTATCCCTCGCTTCATGCCAACAATCCGGCGTAGCAATCACCTCTTTAATAAATTCTACTCCCTTCTCATCCAAACTGGGAAGCCGCAAAAAACTTCCCGCCGGCAACAACTTATCCGCCGCCGAACCGCCGTAATAAATCGGCAAATTCCAAGCTAATAAAGCATCCCAAAGTTTTTCGCTGACATACCAATCATTTTCTGCATAATTCTCCACAGCCAAATTGTAATAGTAAGGCGCGACAGCGTGCCATTTATTATTAACCGTGCCGTTTCCCTGCGCCCAACTTGGCAAGTTTCGCCCGTAAAGGTCAAAATCTAATTCTGCTTCTTGCAGCAAATTGATAAAATCTAATCTGCGTCGGTGGTTGGCTGTGCGACTAACGCCCGAAGTTATCCAAGAACAGGATTTAGTTTTAGTTGGTGGTGGCATTTCATTCAATTCTCGAAACGAGTTTGAGTGATACCAAATCGCGGGCATATAATTGGGATTGGGCGCAAAATCATCCGGCCCGGAAACGTAACCGCAATAAAGTTTTGCTTGTTCGTAGTTGGCTTTGGTAATTTCAATAACTTCTGCTAAAGGCGGTTCTCTGATTAGATAAATAATCCGTTCTTGGGGGACGTTGCGGAATTTATCTCGAATGTCATTTTCTGGTTTATTATGCCCGTGTCGGCGTATTTTGTCGAGCCATGACTGCTGTTTAGGCTGTCGGGGAAAGTCGAATTGATACATGAGCAAAAAATCTGGTTCCGGGTGATTGGCGAGCATTTGAATGTTGCCCCATTCCCCAAAGTTGTGAGGTGTTTGTTGCCACAGCCAATCGCTTTGATTCATGCCTGGATAGGTGGTGATTGCACTGATAATTATTGGGTTCATTTCTCTCTTAGTCCGCGGAGGCGGACTTTGTTTATGTAGCCGCGGTTTCAACCGCCGGGGCTAGGAATAGGTAATTTAAAATTATACAAAACTAATGAATAATTTGCGATCGCACTTCTTCATCCACATAACTCAAAATCCTCTCGATCCTATTTTCCCACGAAAATTGCTTGACAAAACCCAATGTTTCTGCATAACCTTCGCTTCTCCTCGGATATTTTGCTAAACTATCTCGAATGCTTTGCGCGAACTTGTGCGGGTTATCAGGTTCGCACCAAATGGCAGCTATATTTCCAGATTTGAATTCCATTAAAGATGCAATCTCCGTCGCAACAATAGGAGTTCCCGATGCCATATAATCAAAGAACTTCAAAGGAGATGTGAATGTCGCGGCCTCTGTCTGACAGTGAGGGTGAGTCAAAACATCGGCGGCTTGCAGCAAGCTGGCTAGTTGATTTTGAGGCAGGTAGCCGAGAAAATTGATGTTCTTGACTTGCTTGTCTGTGGCTAACTGCTGGTATGCTGTTACTTGAGATGAGTCACCACCGGCGATCGCAAATTGAACTTCCGGCAACACCCGCGCCACATCCACCAGCATATCCACACCCTTAAACGGGTACAGCCCACCCGCATACACCGCTAAATATTGCCTTCCACCTGCTAATAATCGCTGCCGCCAATTCTCCGCTGCGTCTGTTTGTCTCGCCAGAAACAACTGGTTAAAACCATTGTGCAGCATAATGACTTTTTCCGCTGGCATCCCATTTTGAATCATGCTGTATCGCACAGTATCTGCAACAGTTACAGCAATTTGAAAGAGAGGATTATTAACAACCTCCGGCTCAAATTTCTTATCTTCGTGGTGGTGTTGTTCGTAGATAGCAGGAATCCCGTGTTTAATGGCAGCTTTAACAAAGTTCCAGTCGCGAGTATGAACAATTTTAGTCGATTTCAGCAGGTGAATTGGCAAGTAGTATTTTGAGACTATTGTACTGGAACTTGTCCACTTGCTGTTCAAAAGGTCGATCGGCCACGGCATCGGTAAGTATGCTATTTTTAATTGCTCTTGAATATTGTATATTTGAGCAAGTTTTGCATCGGGTTTTCTCGGTTGAAAAGGATGAAACCAATCAACTGGATTAAAAGCCTTCCATCCTTTACGGATATATACCAAAACTGCTGGATAACCGAGATTTGCTGCGGCATTTGCTGAGTGTGCAACTTGAACTAAGCTGGCTACATTCGGTTGTGGCAAGATATTTCTGGTGAAAAATACATAGTATTTCGACATTGGAATTGGTAATGGGTAATGGTAATTGGCTGGATCGCGGCTGGATCGCGGCTGGATCGCGGCTGGATCGCGGCTGGATCGCGGCTGGATCGCGGCTGGATCGCGGCTGGATCGCGGCTGGATCGCGAGCGAGACGCTCGCACTACTATTCTAATAACAAATAACAAATAACAAATAACTAATAACTAATAACCAATAACTATTTTGTTGCTTGACGTTTAATAGTATTTTCTATAAATTCCAAAGTTTTGAAAATATTAGCAGCCGAGTGATATGATTCTCTGATTAACTCATCTCTTTCTTCGGGAGAATCAACCATTTCATCTACTAGCAACTTCAGGTAAGCTATCATCGGAGTCAGGCGAGTGCGAATTTCGTAAGAACCTCTAATCAAAGCTTCATCGCGAGCGGTTTCTTCGGCAAATTGCATTGAATACAAGCGAGTGTAGTAACCTCCTTTGGCTAGCAATTCTTCGTGAGAACCGATTTCTACGACTTGTCCGCGATCGATCACGGCGATTTTGTCGGCTTTTTGGACTGTGGAGAGGCGGTGGGCGATGACTAAGGTTGTGCGATCGCAACTCAGTTTCTCGATCGCCGATTGCACGTATCTTTCCGAAACCGTATCCAGCGAACTCGTTGCCTCATCTAAAATCAAGATTTCCGGGTTTTGCAGCAAAGCTCTAGCGATCGAAATCCTCTGACGCTGCCCTCCCGATAATATCACACCGCGATCGCCAATTTGAGTATCCAACCCCTCCGACAACCGTTCAATAAACTCATAAGCATTCGCCCCCTGCGCCGCTTCCACAATTTCAGCCTCCGTCGCATCGGGCCTAGCGTAAGCAATATTTTCGCGCACCGAAGCATTAAACAAAAACGTATCTTGGCTAACAATACCCATCGCCTTTCTGAGACTTTTTAGCTCAAATTCGCGCAAATCTCTACCATCTATCGAGATACTACCTTCAGTAGGATCGTAAAATCTCGGCAGTAAATCTGCCAAAGTTGACTTCCCAGAACCCGAAGTTCCTACCAAAGCCAAAGTAGTGCCGTAAGGTAGAAATAAATCAATTCCTTGAAGAACTAAATTTTTGTGATTCGGATAACTAAAAGATATTTTATTAAAACTAATTCCCGATCGCAAATGAGTGTATGGCACAGAACCGTTCAGCATAAACGGCTTCTCATCGCAGCTCAAAAAATCATCAACTACTTCTACGCTAGCTGACGTATTAGCAAATTGACTCCGCCCGCTATTCAACTGAGAAATCAAAGGAATTAACCTAAAAAGTACCAATAAATAGGTCAGCAAAACAGTTGAAATAGACTCAATTTCATTAGCAAATATTGTACGACCGATAAATACAATCAAAATTATCACGATCAAATTAACAACTTCGTTAATTGGGGCAATCGCCGCATAATTTACCTGAGCCTGAAAATCCGCGTGTTCTCGCCTTTGAATTAAATGCTTAATCCGCTGATACTCCCTTTCTTCGTTACCCGTTGACTTAACTAGCCGAATCCCAGTCATGGTTTCCAGCACCCTCACCGAATAATCTTTCGACATTTCAGAAAGCACGAGACCAAAATGCTTAGAACGGTTAATAATATATTGATTTGTGCAAGCAACCAATCCCAACAAAAGCGTAGATGTCAACGTCAACTTCCACGATATAGAAAGCAGCAAACCCAGAAACACCAAAACAGTGACTGAGGTAGTAAACATTCCAATTGCCGTACCAACTGCACTCGCAGTCCGGCCAATCTCTCCGCCCAATCTATTAATCAAATCCCCGACTTTAGTTTTAGAATAAAAATCTAAATCTACTTCTAACAACAACCGCAAACCTGCTTCTCGCAAATCAAAAGTCAGAGAGCGCGTCAGAGAAGTGGCGACTAAAGTATTAATATAGCTAGCAAGATTTTTTAATATAATTGCCAGAACAATCGCCCCGGTCATCAACATTAAACGCTGATTTTCCGGCATTCCCTCAAAGGGATACATCAAACTTTTAATGAGAGGTGGAGCGCCGCGCAGCTCGATAGCTTCCCCCAAAAAAATTAAAAGCACTGGTACAATCAGAGTAGTGCTGATACCGCTGAATAAAGCCCCAGCAAAGCCCAGCATCACAGTTAACACAATCCTGCCCGGATATCGTCTCGCAAATTTTAGGAGTAGCTTATTGGCAGACATGAAGCATTCCCAGCTAAACAGTACGGCATCTCAAAATATTCTTTAATTACAGCCAGTTTTTCTTCCTCCATTCAGTCGCTTCAATTTCACCTATAGCTACCTGCAATTATATCTGAAAGTATCGGTGCCATTGCTTGAATACTATATTTTTTCACGCATCTTTCCCGAGCTTTCATTCCTTGGAAATTGGCGGCTGTAAAATTTTGAAATATCCATTTAATTTTTTGGGAAATTTGATCGGGAGAACTAGGTTCGACTAAATAACCAGTTCCGCCTAAAATTGTAGGAATATCTCCCACGCGCGTAGACAAAACAGGCTTAGCCATTGCCATGCCATCTGTCAGCTTGAGCGGAAACTGAGCCACCGCTGTCAGAGTGTCTCGCTGAGGAACAACGACAACGTGAGCAGCCGCTACAACTTCCGGCATCGTTTCCACAGGAAATTTTGGCAGTTTAACAACCCAACGACCCCATTGTTGCATAAGTCTATCATCATAATCATCATAAGGACTTCCGCCGACGATCGCTAATTTTAAATCGGGCTCATTTAACTGTTCGAGGGCCATCAAAACATCCTCAACACCTTTGTGAGGTCGCGGCGCCCCGGGAAACATCAGAACTCTATAGCCCGACAAGCCGTAACGCTCTCTGCTCAATTCAGGATTGTATTTAACAGGGTCAAACATTTCAGTATCCTTACCATTAGGCAAATATACACCACCAAAACGCTGTTTTAAAAACTCTGTATCAACGGTGACAGCATCAGCACGGGAAACTAAACCTTCCATCCACTTGACATATAGCGGATGATCCGGTTCTCGCAATTGACCATTGTGTTTAAAAATATCTCGATAAAGTTGCTTAAAAGAAGGGCGATATTTCCATTCGTCACCGCCGAACCAGCTAAGTTCCCAGTCATCAATGTCTAAAATGAGAGGGCGGCGAGTATCGAGTTTTTTGAGCAGCGATAAACCAAAACTTGTAGGCTTAGGTTTCACTGCATAAATAATATCCCCATCGATTTTTTTCAATAATTTTTGAACATCCATCAAAAACCCTGGATAGTTTTTCCCCGGTATCGCACATACGGGGATGCCTGTCGGAGGAATAGCATACAATTCCTTACCAAACTGAAATCCCACAACTTCTACATCACATTTAAGCTCGATTAGGACTTGAGCTAGTAGAAAAGCACGAATTGCACCTCCTCCAGACAAATCGCTCACCACTAATGAAACTTTCACTTGGTAATTTTTTATTAAAAAAGTTGCTTTATTTTCCTGCTTAAACGATCTTTTGTCAAGGGTAGCAAAGCAAAAAATATTTTTTTCAGTGAAATCCTTGGATCTTTTAAGGCTAAAATATCTTTGATTTCTTGTCTTAATTTGGTAGCTGCTGATGCCGTTCGCAAGTAAAGCTGCGGATGAATTAAGGAAAGCTGAAAAATGTTAGTTCTCGCTGCCTCTTTTTGCAAGACTGGATTTGTTGTTAAATATTCCCGATTCGCAAATATAAGTATATTCTGGGCGTAGTACCATTTAACTCGCTCATTTTGCCATATTTTATGTCTCATGCAGTCAATCGCCACATATCCTTGCTCTTGAAAGAGTTTCGCCCAATAGTCTGGCCACTGTTCGTTAACGTGATTTGTTCCCCCTTGAAATGGTACTGCGGCAGAGAATAAAATCACTGGGCCAAGCTTCACTAAAGACTCTATAAATACTCGGGCACACTCTGGGGGCAAGTGTTCTGCTACTTCTAGAGAAACAACTAAATCAAATTGTTGTTGGACGCGCAAAGGTTGGGTTAAATCTAATGCTAAAAACTTGTTTTCAGGGATTTCTAGCATTTTGATATCTACCCAATCACCGTCTATTCCTAAAAAATCTTCAACGCCGAATTCTTGGAATGCGGACAGCCAAGTCCCCGTACCGCAACCGACATCAATTACTCGTTTGGGCTGCACGAATTCCCAAAGGATAGGGATAATTTCTATGGCTGATTCGTAGGAGGTTGTTTGTAAGTATTGATATAATTCTTTGGTATAATGTTGCACGGCCTAGAGTAGTAAGTTGGTCAAGTTTATTTTAAGCGCCAGGGATTGTTAATTTGATTTGGTAAAAATATTTTAGCGGTGCGATCGACTATTCGAGTAAAAAGCGATCGCGTGACGTTCTTTGCGTACTGCGGGCGGTAGGGGTAGGTGCAGTGCATGACTTTTATCGGTTTGTCGATCGCATAAGCATCTTTCCACTTATCCAAATAGTTGTACACAGGGGACAATGTTCTCATTTGCGGTTTCACAGATTCAATAGCAGCAGCAAAAGCACCCTGGTCTTTCAAAAGTAGCACATTTTGATGCGCCACTACTATCTCGAAATATTTCTTAAATTCCGCGAACAATTCCTGATTTGTACTGCTTTTCGTAAAAGCAATAAATCCGCCATTGTATTGAATGGTATTTTTGTTTAGTGGCAATCCCACAGACTGCAAAGTTGACAGAATATCTTGCTTGACTCTTAATAAATTGCTCGCTTTCGCAATCGCAGGCTGCACATCTTCTGTCACCAACAAATCTACCTCATCAAGATAGCCGAAAACCTCATCTATTGGCGACAGCAAACAAATATCGCAATCCATATAAATAGTTTTCTCAAACAGAGATTCCCCGTACAAAGACAGCTTGGCTTGGCGCGACGCTAAAACAGGATTTTCGTGAGAGGGTGCTCTTTGCAATATGACATTTCCAAACACCTGAAGTAAAGGATATAAAATTCGAGGTACTCTATCTATTAAAATAATAATTGGTTCCTGGTGAAATTTCCTGACGGACGCCAGAAAATGAACGCAATCTTGGAAAGAGTAAAGACCTGTTAAAATAGTGATAAATCCCTTAGTTGCTAGTTTCATTAGTGCGTCCACTCCCAAAAACTCTCGTTCCAGTTATCTCGATAATTAAAAATTCCTTCCCATTCATAAAAATGCACAAAATCTTTCAAGTTAATTACTTTATTGATATTTTTGAGCATATAAAGAGGTTTTTCGCCATAAAAAGAAGCCCACATAGTATAACTACTAGGCGGCCCGACAATATAGTCGCACTCAGCCAAAGCATAGATATCTTCGATTAAATGACCGTTAGCAAAAACGCAGTTAAAATCATCAAATAACTTAGGATTTTGCTGAATATTAGAGCAAATCAAAAACTTGATTTTGTTACTTTCAAATAGTTTGACTATTGAATTCATCACTTCTAAGTATTGCTCAGTTGTGTAAAAGTATCTCCCCTTTTGGTGCTGAGCATAATCCCCTTGACGGATGTGAACTCCAACGATCGTATCTGCGTTATTTTTTACATTCAATATCAAACTATCTACATTGATTTTATATTGTTGTAATGGTGTAAAGTAGGATCTAATCTCATCGGCGTACTTATACAACTTTGGCAAATCTTCTACAAACCAGCCATCTCGAAATAACCAGCCTTTAAAACAAACAATTGAACTATTTTTTATTGCTTGAATATCCCGATAATTTATCCAATTAAACGGCTTTTCTCTGGTAATTTCTTGCGTTTTAAAGATATTTTTATTGCTTAAATTATTGATGAGTTTAAAATATTGATTTCTGATAAATCTGTTACCTGATACGGTAAAATATGGAGGAGGATAACAGCACAATAAATCTTTGTTCGTGTCTACAAAGAATTCTGCATATTCTTCAAAAGCTGGATTGAGGACAGTGCAATTATGCTCGATCGCCCAAGCTATGAAATTGGCAAAAAGCAGCAGTCTGTTGCCTAGTTGTCCCGATTTAGCAGATATTATCAACATAGTCGCTATTTTGGTTAAGGTAAGGTGCGCGGCGCGCACCCTACAGACTAAGGGTGATGACGTTTTTGGTGCCACTGCCAAGCGTGAGTTACAATATCCTTAATGTCGGGATATTCTGGAGACCAACCCAAGGTTTCGATCGCCTTTTTGCTGCTGCCAACCAAACTAGGCGGGTCTCCCGGACGCCGATCGCACTCCACAGCCTTAATCTCTTTTCCCGTCACTTGGCGGGCTGTTTCAATCACCTCTTTTACCGAAAACCCGCCACCGTTGCCCAAATTAAAGAAATCTGATTTGCCGTCATTTAGCAAATATTCTAGCCCTAAAATGTGAGCTGACGCCAAATCGTTAACGTGAATGTAATCGCGAATGCAAGTACCGTCAGGAGTATCGTAATCGGTGCCGAAAATTGCGATCGAATCTCGTTTTCCCAAAGCAGCGAACAACACCAACGGGATCAGGTGAGTTTCGGGCTTGTGATCTTCTCCTAACAACCCGTTCGGATCGGCTCCAGCGGCGTTAAAATAGCGAAAACAAACAGACTTAAAATTGTACGCCGCGTCAAAGTCTGACAAGATACTTTCTACCATTAACTTAGTAGCACCGTAGGGATTGATCGGATTTTGCGGGTGGTCTTCGGTGAGGGGGATTTTCTGCGGTACGCCGTAAGTCGCGCAAGTAGAAGAAAACACCAATTTCTTAATCCCAGCAGCAATCATCGCTTCCAAAAGTGTAATCGTGCCGATGACGTTGTTCCGGTAATATTTAGCTGGATCTGTAACAGATTCGCCGACGTAAGCGTAAGCAGAAAAGTGCATTACCCCTGCAATGTTGTGGGTGGCGAACAAGTTGTCGAGAAGTGCGCGATCGTTTGTATCACCAACTACTAACCCTACTTGCAAAACCTGCTCTACTATATCTCGGTGGCCGTAAACTAAATTATCTAAAATCACTACACCGTAACCGGCATTTTTCAGCGCTAATACTGCGTGAGAGCCAATATATCCAGCTCCGCCTGTTACCAAAATTGTTGGTTTTTCTGTACTCATATTATTCTGGGTTGTTTTGTAGCTGTAACTGTCGATGAGATTGCAATACGGTTGGGTTAAGCCTGTTTATGCCCCGGAGATCCCCCTCGCATCCCCCTTAAGAAGGGGGACGAAAGAGAATTCTCTTGTCCCCCCCTTTTTTAAGGAGGCTGTGAGAATTCTCTTGTCCCCCGATTTTTAAGAGGGCTTTGAGAATTCTCTTGTCCCCTCATTTTTAAGGTTTGTGAGAATTCTCTTGTCCCCCCCATTTTTAAGGAGGCTGTGAGAATTCTCTTGTCCCCCCCTTTTTTAAGGGGGGTTAGGGGGGATCGGCGTTAACTGCAACTGTGGATTATCTTGTGAATTTACCAGCTCAATCGATGAACTTGAGGCGACCAATTTGGATGTAATCAAATATCCGATTGATTTGATATCGATCCTCCTCTGAAATTTTATCATCAGATAGGATCGTAGAAGTCAAAACTAAATGTTCCCGGCGAGAGATTTTGCCAGACGTGACAATCCGATCGACCATTTGAGAAATTGTTAAGTTGGATTTGTTTTGAGATGTTCGCATTTATTCGATCGCATTTATGTCAGAATATTTAAAGCTGCTGGGAGTTCTCGACCTAAAAATCGTCTGTACCAGACTGCAAAGCAATTTGTGGAACAGCAGAAACAATGTATCAGAGTTTTACTTCCAAAGATAGATGCGCTGATTATAGAATTCTGCATTATGCCTTCGGAACACGCTCACAATATTTTAATTGTATAATATTTTTTCTAGAGAGGCTGTTTTCTATGCAGGTCTATCGGATTCCGGTACTGTCGGACAATTACATTTTCTTGCTGTACGACCCCGATCGCCATACAGTAGCAGTGGTCGATCCAGCGCAAGCAGAACCGGTCTTGCAGCAAGTGCGATCGCTCAAAGCCGAATTAATCGCAATTTTCAACACGCACCACGATCGCGATCACGTAGGCGGCAACCAGCAACTGATCGATCGCTTCCCCCAAATTACAGTTTACGGCGGCGCCGAAGACCGAGGCAGAATTCCCGGACAGCAAGTATTTTTACATCAGGGCGATCGCGTTGAATTTGGCGATCGAACCGCCGAAATTTTCTTCGTGCCCGGCCACACAAAAGCCCACATAGCCTACTATTTCCCGCCCAGCAACCCAGGGGAAACGGGCGAATTGTTCTGTGGAGACACTTTGTTTGCTGGAGGCTGTGGCAGACTCAAAGAAGGCACTCCCGCCCAAATGCTAGCTTCCCTCGAACAATTGCGAAACTTGCCCGACAATACCAGAGTTTGGTGCGCCCACGAATACACGCTGACAAACTTGCAATTTGCCATTAGTGTAGATCCCGACAATCCTGAGTTACAGCAGCGCTTGGCAGCAGTTAAAGAAGCTCGCAGCCGATCGCAACCTACAATACCATCATCGATCGGCATCGAGAAAAGCACAAACCCCTTTTTGCGCTGGGATTTTCCGAGTCTTCAGTCAGTCGCCAACAGTCAAGATTCAGTGCAAACCTTCGCTCGATTGCGCGGGATGAAAGACCGATTTTGACAGTTGACAGTTGACAGTTGACAGTTGACAATTGACAGTTGACAAAAGAAGGAAGGGTCTTGGAGTAATGAATCGTCTGATTTTAATTTTTCTTTAAAAAGGAGAGGCTTTCAACCAATTCTTTCTGGTATAGCCCTTCTCAAAAAAGTGAGCTATGACATATGCCCTATGCCCATGCGTACCTCATCTTTTTGAGAAGGGCTATAAATGTCTGTATTGGGTTAAGTTGGGGGCACGAACCAAAGTAAAAGGCGATCGGTCTAAACATCAGAAGAGCCGTGGCACTGGAGGAAAAATAGACCGCTATATTGGGTAAATGCGATCGCCATTTACCGTTAACACCAAGATAGCCTTGCCAAAATTTGCGATCGGGTTTAGTTAAAGCAATTGGGTTTTTCGTTACCTGCGCGCAAGTGCGATCGGATCGCCCTCGAAAACAAGCAACAGCAGGCGATCGCAATCTACAGAAACGTTGAATAATGATGAGACCGATCGCTCATTTGCCACAGCCAGAAAATTGCCTCTCGCCTTTGCTTACACAACTGGTCAAGGCGTGGAGCTCTGGTATAAAATAAATTGTCGAGATATTGAAATTCCAGCAGAACGATCGACATCTCTCTGAGGTTTGAATTGTCAGCCTGTTTGCATCAAAAGTTTTTGTGATTATTTCCTTATATATAATTGATGAGTACGATTAGCTTTGCCACAAGTAAAACGATCTTTGTTAAAAGATGAAAAATCTAGGCAATACTGAACCCCAAGCGAAAATAGACTCCTCTGTTTCAGAGGATTCTAACAAAGCACTCAACCCGAGTGCAGCTTTGCAAACAGATGTAGGGATGGTTCTGCAATTGGCAGACGGCAGCATTCAGGCGTGCAATTCTCGCGCCGAGAAACTGTTGGGGATGACAGCAGAACAAATGCAGGGAAACACTTCCATCAACTGTCCGTGGCAGACTCTGCGTGAAGATGGCTCGGATTTTCCTGGGGAGATGCACCCGTCTATGGTGGCGCTGCAAACCGGGAAACCCTGCTCAAATGTCATCATGGGCTTCTATCAACCACAGGGAGAATTGATTTGGTTGAAGATCAATTCTCAACCTTTATTTCAGGGAGATCGATCGACTCCCTACGCCGTAGTTACCACCTTTATAGAAATCGGTCAACCTGGGCCAAGATTCGTCGGTGACGCGCCCGCCCAACAACAGTCAGACACCCTCGAAAGTATTTCCGACGGGTTCTTTGCTTTGGATCGAAACTGGCGGTTTACCTACGTTAATTCTCAAGCGGCGCGGTGGATAAATCGACTCTCGAAAGATTTGATCGGCAACACCGTTTGGGAAGAGTTTCCCGAGTCTGCGGGCAGTTTGTTCGATCAGGAATTTCGCCGCTGCGCCACAGAGCAAGTTACAGTTAGTTTTGAATCTTTTTATGGGCCGCTCAATGCTTGGTATGCGGTACGAGCTTATCCGATCGCATCGGGAATTGCCGTTTATTTTCAAGATGTTACCGAGCAGAAAGCCGATCGGGCTGCTTTTATTAAACAAGGGCAAACGGCGCACCAACAACTAGCAGAAATCGAGGCAATTTATGCTAGCGCGCCGATCGGACTTTGCTTTATCGATACCGACTTGCGATTTGTCCGCATCAACTCGCGCCTCGCAGAAATTAACGGAGTTCCCGCCGCCGCCCACATCGGTAAAACATTGCGCGAAATCTTGCCGCAACAAGCTGATGATTTAGAGCCGCTTTACCGAGAAGTTATAGCCACTAAAGTTCCCGTCGAACAGCTCGAAATTCACGGGGAAAACTCAGCGCAGCCGGGAGTAGAACGTAGTTGGCTGTTGAGTCTCTATCCGCTGAAAGCCCAGGACGATCGCGTGCTGGGCGTGAATGTGATGGTGCACGAAATTACCGATCGCAAAGCTCGCAAAAAAGAAATTCAACGGCTCAACCAGGAACTACAGCGCAGAGTTAACGAACTGCAATCAATATTTGATGCTGTACCCGTCGGGATCGCGATCGCCCACGATCCAGAGTGTAATGTAATTCGCACTAACAGGTTTGCTCAGTCGATGCTAACAGTGCGGCCGGATGCCAATGTTTCTGCAAGCGGAGACGAAGCCGCACTCCTTCCCTTCAGACTGCTTAGCAACGGCCAGGAAATCCCGCCAGAAGAGCACCCAATGCAGCGGGCGGCGGCTTCGGGTGCCGAATTGCGAGATGCGGAATTTCAAATGGTGCGATCGGATGGGGCGACGTTTGATTGGTTGATGAATGCGGTGCCGTTATTTGACGCACAGGGCGCAGTCTGCGGCTGTGTCTCGGCGTTTGTGGATATTAGCGATCGCAAACGAGCGGAGGCAGCTTTGCGCGACTCTGAGGAACGCTACCGCACTTTGTTTGAGTCCCTAGACGAAGGCTTTTGCGTCATCCAAATACTGTTTGACGACAACCAAAAGCCGATCGATTACCGCTTTTTGGAAATCAATCCGGCCTTTGAGAAACAAACCGGACTCGTACAAGCTGCGGGCAAAACTGCGCGGCAGCTCGTTCCAGAACTCGAAAATTATTGGTTCGAGATCTACGGCAAAGTTGCGCTGACAGGCGAACCAGCGAGCTTTGAACACGGCTCCGAAGCCATGAACCGCTGGTTTGAGGTTTCAGCGTTCCGCACGAGCGAGCCCCAGAGCCGCAAAGTCGCCATACTTTTCAAAGACATCAGCGATCGCAAACAGGCGGAAAATCGCCTGCGGGAACAGTCAGAGCAACTGCGGCTGTTCGTCAAACATTCGCCTGCGGGGGTGGCGATGTTTGACCGCCAGATGCGGTATATGCTGGTGAGCGATCGCTGGCTGGAAAGTTACGGGCTGGGCGCTCAAAACATTGTAGGTCGATCGCACTACGAGATATTTCCAGAATTGTCCGATCGTTGGAGACAAATCCACCAGCGCTGTCTGGCGGGAGCAGTCGAAATGTGTCCAGAAGATCCGTTTCCCCGCGCTGATGGTTCGATAGACTGGGTGCGCTGGGAAATTCACCCTTGGCGAACCAACAGCGGTGAGATTGGCGGGATCATGATTTTTTCCGAAGTAATCACCGATCGCAAAAACGCTGAACTCGCGCTGCAATTGGCAAACCAGCAAGTCAGCAATATTATCGAAAGTATTACCGATGCCTTTATCGCGATCGATGCACAATGGCGCTATACCTACGTTAATGCCACTGCTGAAAAACTTCTGGTGCGATCGAGAAACGACTTGTTAGGTCGATCGATCTGGGAGATATTCCCCGCCGAAGCAGAATCCAACTCAAGGCTGTATCAAGAATTTCATCGAGTCGTTTCCGAGCAAGTTTCTGTCAAGTTTGAAGAGTTTTCGCCGTCGCTTCAAAGGTATATAGAAGTCAGCGTCTATCCAGCAGCCGATGGACTTACGGCTTATTGGAGCGATATTGGCGATCGCAAACGCACAGAAGAAGAACTGCGGCAAAAAAATGCAATTTTGAACGTAATTAACGAGTCAGCGCCCACGCCAATTTTTGTTAAAGATCGACAAGGATGTATTATTTATGCCAATCCAGCCACCCTGGAGGCGCTGGGAAAACCTGCTGCTGAAGTAATTGGCCGGCGCGATCGCGATTTATACGCAGTAGCAGAACTGGGAGCCACAGTCTCGGAAAACGATCGGCGGATTATGGAATCCGGTCAAACAGAAATCGTCGAAGAATCTCCCGATGGCGTTCGGACTTTTCTGGGAATGAAAGCTCCCTACCGCAACGAAGCCGGAGAAGTAATCGGCTTGATTGGCATCTCCAACGACATCACAAAACGCAAGCGAGCCGAAGTCGCACTGCAAGAAAAAACGAAGTTACTCCAAGTAATTATAGACAGCATTGGTGACGGTTTGATTCTCGCCAACCAACAAGGGGAGTTTGTGCTGTTTAACCGCGCCGCCGTGAGAATATTCGGTCAGCTAACCAATGAAAAATCCTCTCAGGAATGGTCGAGCACCTACGGACTATTTTTGCCAGACCAAAAAACCCTTTTCCCCGAGGAGGAACTACCTCTAACCAGAGCAATCAAAGGTGAATATGTCAATGATGTAGCGATATTTGTCCGCCACCAAGATTGCGAAGATCGCTGGATCAGTATCAGCGGTTATCCGGTAGTTGATACCAGCAGAGAAATCACAGGCGGAGTGATTGTCTGTCGGGATATCACAGAACGCAAACAATCAGAAGCCGCGCTGCAAGAGAGCGAACAGCGATTCCGCTATATGGCTAACAACGCTCCATTTATGGTCTGGGTAACAGACTCTACAGGCTACTGCACTTTCTTGAGCGACAACTGGTATGAATTCACAGGTCAAACTGAGGAAACAGGTTTGGGATTTGGTTGGATAAACGCGGTGCATCCAGAAGACCGAGAATACGCCCTTAACGGATTTTTGAGGGCCAACGAACGCCAGGAACATTACAGCATGGAATTTCGCTTGGGGCGCAAAGATGGCGGATATTCTTGGGCGCTGGATGCGGCGGCTCCCAGATTTACCGACAGCGGACAATTTGAGGGTTATATCGGTTCTGCGATCGACATTACAGAGCGCAAACAAGTGGAAACCGAGCGCGATATGGTTCTGCAATTGGAACAAACGGCGCGCGCGGAAGCCGAACGAGCTAACCGGATTAAAGACGAGTTTTTGGCGGTGCTTTCTCACGAGTTGCGATCGCCCTTAAATCCGATTTTAGGCTGGTCGCAACTGCTGCTCGGCGGCAAACTGAGCGCGGCTAAAACCGCCCAAGCCTTCGAGACGATCGAACGCAACGCCCGACTGCAATCTCAATTAATCGAAGACTTGCTCGACGTGTCTCGGATTCTGCAAGGAAAACTCAGATTGAATGTTGCTCCGGTGAATGTCGGCACCATTATCTTGTCTGCTTTGGAAACCGTGCAACTAGCAGCCGAAGCTAAAAAGATTCAAATTCAAACAATCTTAAATCCAGATATCGGACTCGTTGTCGGCGATACAGGTCGCTTGCAGCAAATTGTGTGGAACTTGTTATCTAACGCGGTGAAATTCACGCCCGAAGGCGGTCGAGTAGAAGTTAAATTAGCGCAAATCGCACACGAAGTTCAAATTCAAGTTTCAGACACGGGTAAAGGGATTATTCCCGATTTTTTGCCCTATGTTTTCGAGCATTTCCGACAAGAAGACGGCGCCACAACTCGCAAATTTGGCGGCTTGGGATTGGGATTGGCGATCGTCCGCCAACTGATTGAACTTCACGGCGGAAGGGTGTTTGCAGAAAGCCCCGGAGAAGGTCAAGGAGCGACGTTTACGGTGAGATTACCGCTATTAAATGATGATTCTAGAACGCAGGATGAGACAGAACGTCATTCATCTGAGAGTGCCAATCTTTCATCTTTGCCGCTCGCTGGATTGAGAATTTTGGTAGTAGATGATGAGCCGGACTCGCGCGATTTTGTCGCCTTCGTGCTAGAGGACGCGGGTGCAGAGGTGATTTCCCTGTCATCTGCTGCTGAGGTGCTGCTGTCGATCGCCCAAACTGCACCGGATCTGATCGTCAGCGACATCGGAATGCCCGAGATGGACGGGTATATGCTGATTCGTCACATCCGCACTCAGCTTGGGGTACAGGGTCGGGAGTTGGTAGCGATCGCCCTAACAGCCTATGCTGGAGAAGCCAACGAGCGTCAAGTTTTGCAAGCCGGATTTCAAAAGCACTTATCTAAGCCGATCGATCCAACCCAGTTAGTTGCTACAGTAGCGCGGGCGATCGGCCCAAAGCTAAAAAACCCATAATAGGTTCGCAGTCAGTTGACAGTTGACAGTTGACAGTTGACAGCTTGTCAGTCAGATCCGTCGAAGGGTTGACGGTTGACAGTTGACAGAAGTCCCACGGAATAAGGATGAGATATCATTTTTGGTGCATTCATCCGTCTACAGCGAAGGTGGTGCAGAAATCGGAGAAGACTCTTCGTCCTTACTACGAACCTGATTAAGAAGGACTCTTAGTCCTGTCAACTGCCAACTGCCAACTGCCAACTGCCAACTGCCAACTGCCAACTGCCAACTCTTCCTTCTCCCTTGCGATCGCCCGTCAAACTTCGCTATTATAGAAAGTTGCAGTTAAAACCCCACAATCAACGATCATGGCCAAGCGCGTCCAATTAGTTTTAAACAAAGATGTCAGCAAACTCGGCAAAGCTGGCGACGTAGTAGAAGTAGCCCCAGGCTACGCCCGCAACTACCTAGTACCCCAAGGAATGGGATTTAAAGCCACTCCCGGCATTCTCAAGCAAGCAGCCCGCCGCAGAGAAGAAGAAAGACTGCGCCAGCTAGAGCTCAAGCAGCAAGCCGAAGTCCGCAAAACCGCCCTGGAAGCAGCCGGGCCTTTCATCATCTCCAAGCAAGTCGGCGAAGGAGACGCGATTTTTGGTACAGTCACCAACCAAGAAGTAGCAGAGCTGATCTTCAACTCTACCAGTCAAGAAGTCGATCGGCGCGGCATCACCCTGCCCGAAATTCGCGGCACTGGTACATACAAAGCTGAAATCAAACTCCACGCAGAAGTTACCGCCGAAGTTGATGTTCAAGTTGTCCCGATGTAATTTGGTATTGGGAATTGGGAATTGGGAATTGGGAATTGGGCATAGGGCATAGGGAATTGGGCATAGGGAATTGGGCATAGGGAATTGGGCATAGGGAATTGGGCATAGGGCATAGGGCATAGGGCATAGGGCATTGTCATTTGTTTTTCCACTAACCACTAACCAATAACCACTAACCACTAACCAATAACCAATAACCACTAACCAATAACCACTAACCAATAACCAATAACCAATAACCAATAACCAATAACCAATAACCAATAACTATTGACTAATGAGCGATTTGATGCCGACAAATATAGAGGCAGAGGAAGCAATTTTGGGCGGGATTTTAATCGACCCCGAAGCTATTTCCCGAATTTCTGAAATCTTGCGACCAGAGTTTTTTGCCATCACCGCTCATCAAGTCATTTATCGATCGGCATTAGGGCTATTTTTGCAAGGTCAACCGACGGATTTAATGACCGTAACGACTTGGCTGACGGATCGCAACCAGTTAGAACAAGTCGGAGGATTAACTAAATTAGCACAATTAGTCGATCGCACAGTTTCAGCAGTCAACATCGACCAATATGCAGCTTTAGTCGAAGACAAATATCAGCGGCGCCGATTGATCGAAGCGGGCAACAACATAGTACAATTAGGTTACGAGACATCAGCGCCACTAGAAACAGTCTTAGACCGTGCCGAACAAGAAGTTTTCGGCATCACTCAAGACCGCCCGCAACAAGATTTAGTATCGATCGGCGAAACCCTAAACCAAACATTTCAAGACTTAGAAAATCGCAATGAAGGCCTCACGCTTCCCGGTATTCCGTGCGGTTTTTATGATTTAGATGCCATGACAGGCGGCTTTCAGCGATCGGATTTAATCATCGTTGCTGCCAGGCCGGCAATGGGCAAATGCCAAGCAAGCTCTACCATAACGCTTCAAAGCGATGGAAGCCTTGCTACCATTGAAGAAATCTATCAAAAACGTCAAGCTGAATTACTAACTTTAGGAAAAGATTGGAAGTTTCATCTAACTAGACCATCTGCTTTTATAGATGATGGAATTAAGCCTGTATTTCGCGTCACAACCAGATTGGGACGCTTTATAGAAACTACAATTACACACCCATTTTTAACAATTAAGGGTTGGCGGCAGTTGGGGGAAATACAAGCAGGCGATAAAATTGCTGTACCCCGCAGGATGGATGTTTTTGGTAAAGAAACCATTCGTGACTGTGAAGTTAAGTTATTGGCTTATCTAATTGGCGATGGGTGTTTGACACGCAGCGCGCCGCACTTCACCAATGGAAATACTGCTATACTAGAAGACTTTGCTAAGGCTGCTACTAGCTTCGGAGGTCTTAGGCTGCGATACAACGATCAAGGGAGACGCGCACCAGAATATTACGTCATGGGCGATCGAGACAGTTACAAAGACAAAATATCTTTCTTTGGTCTGAATTTGCAAAAAGTCCTTAAAGAACAACATTTGTATGTTAAAGAATTTGCTAAAATATTGAAGGTTTCACCCGATTTAGCCTCGGATTG
The DNA here is from genome assembly GCF_020737865.1 of Microcoleus sp. PH2017_35_SFW_U_B. Classification (NCBI taxonomy): domain Bacteria; kingdom Bacillati; phylum Cyanobacteriota; class Cyanophyceae; order Oscillatoriales; family Microcoleaceae; genus Microcoleus; species Microcoleus sp. PH2017_35_SFW_U_B. The sequence goes on along the minus strand of NZ_JAEQDE010000034.1, from coordinate 91,398 downwards.
GGTGCTAGGATTGGCATTCCCAAAGCAAAAATTATTTAGTCGCATCTGTGAAACTTTAGATGTCGCTCCCAAAAAACTAGCCGGCCCGGGAATGGAGGCTATTAATACCTTGCATCAAAACCCGCTGAGATACTGGTTAGAAGAATTAGGTCTGATGGGAAAAAATGCTCACCAGAAAACAGTACCAGACATAGTTTTTAGATTGGAGCGATCGCAAATTGCCCTTTTCCTCAACCGCCTCTTTTCCACTGACGGCTGGGCTACCCTACTTACCAGCGGTCAATCTCAACTAGGCTACTGTTCTGTCAGCGAAGGACTAGCTAGACACGTACAGCATCTACTGCTGAGATTTGGCATCATTGCCGCCCTCAAAAAACGTTTAGTTAAATATAAAAATACTCGTAATCCAGCTTGGTTTATAGATATTACTGATGCTATATCTATCAAAATATTTATATCAGAGATTGGCATTTTTGGCAAAGAAGAAGCATTGTTTAAAGTTAAAGAAGCACTAGAAAACAAAAAATCTCACAATAACCGTGATTTAATTCCTGTCGAGGTTTGGGAATACATAGCATTAGCCAAAGGCAACGAATCTTGGGCATCCTTAGCAAAACGCGCAGGCATCAAAGGTTATTCCAATATTCACGTTGGTCAACGTGCGCTGTCCAGGCAAAGACTTTTGGTTTTAGCAACTGCTTTAAATAATTCGTGGCTGAAACAACTTGCAGATAGCGAGGTTTACTGGGATGAAATAGTTTCGATCGAACCGATGGGAAACAAGCAAGTCTATGACTTAACTATCCCGGAGACACACAATTTTGTTGCTAATGATATCTGCGTTCACAATACGGCCTTTTGTACCAACATCGCGCACCACATCGCCGCCGGAGGGCAAAAATTACCGGTTGCCGTTTTTAGCTTGGAAATGTCGAAAGAACAGCTAGTGCAGCGTATTCTGTCCAGTGAAGCCAAAATAGAAAGTAATAGGTTGCGATCGGGCAGAATCAGTCAAAACGAATGGGAGCCAATCAGTACAGCCATTGGTAACTTATCAGAACTACCGCTGTTTATTGATGATACTCCTAATATTACCGTGATGGAGATTCGCTCCAAAGTCCGCCGCCTCCAAGCAGAACAAGGCGGATCTCTCGGATTAATCTTGCTAGATTACCTGCAATTAATGGAAGGTAGCAGCGACAACCGCGTGCAAGAATTATCTCGAATTACCAGAAGTCTCAAAGGTTTAGCCCGCGAGATCAACGTGCCGATTATTGCTTTGTCTCAGTTGAGTCGAAGTGTGGAAGCGAGGACAAATAAGCGGCCGATGATGTCGGATTTACGGGAAAGTGGATGTCTGAGTGGTGATAGTTTAGTTACTATGGCTGATAGTGGATTAGAAGTCCCGATTCGCGATTTAGTCGGTAAATCTGGCTTTGCTGTTTGGGGATTAAATTTAGATACCATGAAACAGGAAAGAGCAATGGTGACTAATGCTTTTTCTACTGGAATCAAGCCAGTATGGGAGATGACAACTTGCTTGGGGAAATCGATTACAGCAACAGGCAATCATAAGTTCTTTACATCAGATGGTTGGAAGCGTTTAGATGAATTAAAAATAGGTGATCGAATTGCTACACCTCGCTCAATTCCTTGTACTGAAGTGCAGACGATGGGTAATGCTGAATTAGCTTTACTAGGACATTTAATTGGTGATGGTTGTACTTTACCTCGACATACCATTCAGTACACGACGCGAGAATTAGATTTAGCTGAATTAGTGGCACACTTGGGTAGAGAAGTATTTGGTGATGAAATTAATTCCCGTATCAAACGCGAACGTGATTGGTATCAAGTTTATCTCCCTGCTAGTTATCATCTCGCTCCCAATATTAAAAATCCGATTACTAAATGGCTAGAACAATTAGAAGTCTTTGGTTTACGTTCCCATGAAAAATTTATTCCCAGTTTAGTATTTACCCAACCCCAAGAATCGATCGCTCTTTTCCTTCGACACCTATGGGCAACCGATGGTTGTATCCGCACGAGTAAAGACAATTCCCACTATCCCAGTATTTATTATGCGTCTAGTAGCAAAAAACTAGCGCGGGGAGTTCAATCGTTATTATTAAGATTGAATATTAATGCCTCCTTAAAATCAGTTTGCCAAGGTAATAAAGGACGAACTCAATATCAAATATGGGTAAGTGGGAAGCAAGATATAGAGAAATTTGTAGATCGGATTGGTGCGGTTGGCAATTATAAACAAGAAAGTTTAGCCCTAGTCAAAATATATCTAGAAAATTCTGGACGGGCTAATACAAACCGAGATTTAATTCCTAACCAAGTTTGGCGAACCCAAGTTAATATTGCCCGAGAAAATTTAGGTTTAACAACTAAACAAATTAAATCAGTTTTGGGCGTGCGCTATTGTGGCGACAGTTCCTATCAATGTGATGTCAGCCGAGAACGAGCTACGCAGTTAGGGACTCTTCTAGGCTCTGAGGAAATTAGGAAAATTGCTGTTAGCGATGTCTATTGGGATAAGATAAAAAAAATAGATTTCATCGGCGAAGATATGGTTTACGATCTAACAGTAGATAAAGTTCAAAACTTTTCTACACAAGGATTGTACGCTCATAATAGCATCGAGCAGGACGCTGATTTAGTAATTATGTTGTACCGCGATGAATATTACAATCCCGATTCGCCCGATCGCGGAATTGCCGAAGTCATCATCACCAAACACAGAAACGGCCCCACAGGCATCATCAAACTATTATTTGACGCCCAATTTACCTCGTTCCGCAATTTAGCATCTCCGAAGCGCTCTTAAATCAACTCAAACGAACGCGGTAAAATAGGTTTGTAGTCAGGACTTCAGTCCTAATTGACTAATAGTCTAATCAGAGGACTGAAGTCTTCACTACGAACTTATAACAGAAACCCGGTTTCTTAAAAAAACCGGGTTTCTAAATATCGCCAAAGTTTTAAGTTTAATTAGGTTGAGCTACCTAGCCAGCGATTTTCAATAATTCCACATCAAAAATCAGCGTAGCATTAGGAGGAATCACCCCGCCCGCACCGCGAGCACCATAACCTAATTCAGGCGGAATAATCAACTTGCGGCGTTCTCCAACTTTCATTGTACCGACACCTTCATCCCAACCCTTAATTACTTGACCGACGCCAATTTTGAACTGAAAAGGAGAATTGCGATCGCGCGAACTATCAAATTTCGTGCCATCCTCCAAAGTGCCAGTGTAGTGCACTACAACCGTCTGACCGATTTTTGGAGTCGCCCCATTACCTTCTTTCAATTCAACATATTTCAGACCTGAACCTGTGGTAACAGTTTTCTCAGTATTTTCAGTTTTCTCTGTATTTCCAGTCATGTTATTGCCAGCAATAGTAGCTGGTTCTTTTGGTAAATTAGCATCAGCTACTAGCAAGCTATCTTCAGTGAAAGACTTCGCTGAGAGTATCTCAAGCGCAGCATCGGTTAAAGGACTATTCACTTCGGAGGCAACTGCTGTAGGTACATAGCCGCTCATTTGAGCGACTATCAAAAACACAAAGCAAACCAGCATTACGCCCAAGCTGACCAGAATTCCTTGCAAAATTAATCCTCCTGACACTTTTAACCGCGATATCTCAGATATCTAAGACATCTAGTACAACAAGAACTACAAAATTTTATCTGAACTTTTCCGCCCAAAAATAGCGGCTGCCAGTTAATTTTAAAGGCAAAAGAAAGTATGAAGTCAGAATCTTTGTAATTCTACCTTCTGCTTTCATTCATAAGTGCCTGATTGAGCCTTCTGCGTTCGGGTGACAATTTTATCACAAGATCGCAGCGAGAGCGCGCGATCGCACTTAGCGCCAGTTACGGTTTTCTAGATCCCGCATCTGACGTTCGAGACGATCGAGCCTGCCGCGCAACTCATCCATTTCCGACTGTCGGGGAACGCCCATATCTTGCAGCATATTCCGGAGTTGGCGCTGCAACTGCGTATCCCAATTGCCCTGCTCGGACTTGAGATGTTCAGTCACGTCATCGACAAAGGTTTTGGCTTGCTCGGGATTGATTTTGCCATCTTTGACCCATTGCTCGCTGGCTTCCTGCAATTTCTCCGCCACCAAGGATGTAGTACCAATGCCCAGCATTACCAGTTGTTTGAGTAAGTTGCTATTGTTATCCATAGATTTTTCCTACTGTTTGCCCCAAAATACCCGATCGGCTCAGGTCGCCTGCGGTCGCTGCGAAACCCTTTGTACAATTTTAGTTACATCAGCACTGACCTACCTTTCTATTTTGGAGCATCCAGCAGCCTGCTGGCGAGTTTAACCCGCCAATCGGCGTTCGGAAAACCCGCTAATAAGCCTCCCGACAAAATTACCCCATCACCCTGCTATCCAATGCCTGAGTGTCCCCGCTGTCACCAACCTGTAGACTCCCGAGCGATCGCCTGCACCCACTGCAAAACCCCTCTCAAAGCTTTCGGTCATCCGGGTATCCCCCTCTATCGATCGGCATCCGCAGAATTTCTGTGCGCTACCTGTACTTACCACGAAGACGACACCTGCAACTACCCGCAGCGTCCCTTCGCCAAAGAATGCACGCTTTATCACGATCGAGCTGAGCCGCTGGTACCACAGACGAGCCGTTATATCAGTGGTGGCTGGCCCCAATCAATCAAAAATTGGTGTCAGCGAAATGTCGTTTGGCTGGCTTTATTTGGTTTAATTATTATTAGCATTGCCCTGTCGATTTAATCTAATTATATCAAGCGTAGAATAGAGATATCTGCGTATGTCGGGCTTGCTATGCGGTTCATTCTCTAAATTATCCATGAGTTACGTATTCGGCATCGACGGCGGCGGAACTAAAACTATCTGCATCTTAATAGACGAAAACAGAGTTGTTTTGGGACGGGGGGAAGCAGGGCCCTCAAATTATCAAACGCAGGGAATCGAGACAGCAAAACAATCAATTGAAGTGGCAATCGAACGAGCAGTTCTGTCCGCTAAAATAGAGCCAAATAGCAATCTCAACATAGAAGCAATTTGTCTGGGACTAGCAGGCGTCGCGCGTCCAAAAGATATTGAAATAGTGCAATTTGTAGTGCAGAACTTGCAGTTGACGAATACTTTACCAGTAACCCGATCGCTCTTGCCCAGAAATATCGTAATTTGCAGCGACTGCGCGATCGCACTTGTGGGCGGTGTCGGCAATCCAGTCGGTATCGCCGTTATTGCTGGAACTGGTTCGATCGTTTTCGGGCAAAACCGTCAAGGGAAAACTAAACGAGTCGGCGGTTGGGGATATATTTTAGGTGATGAAGGTAGCGGATATGACATCGCGATTGCGGGTTTGCAAGCTGCTTTGAAGTTCTATGACGGACGCTCGGAGTTTACCGTGCTGGCCCAAAAATTTCAACAGCATTTAGGTCTAAATAACCTGGAAGAATTGGTAGAAGTCGTTTACCGGCGCGGTTGGGGAGTGACAGAAATTGCAGCTTTAGCGCCGATTGTCGATCGAGCAGCAGCAGAGGGCGATCGCGTCGCTGACGGCATTATTAGTCGTGCTGTGGCAGAATTAACATTTTCCACCAAAACAGCTATTTCAGCGCTGTTTAGCCCCACAGAAGAATTTGAAATTGTGACGATTGGAGGTGTGTGGGGTTCAGAAGCTAATTTCCGGGGTAGGTTTGAAAGTGCGATAAGTGCGATCGCCCCGAATGCTAAGGTAATTTTGCCCCGATCCGAACCAGCTTTCGGTGCAGCGTTGTTAGCATTAAACGCTCTCAAGAATTAAGCTCGTCCGGCGCTTCCTGCTAGGATTTCAGCTTAACTGCTAAAAGGACGATGAATCCCAATCTCTCCTTTATCTTCCTTATCTTCCCGATCGCCCCAGCCTTGCCAATTTTCGAGATTTTGCCAAAATTAAAAATTCTTGATTATCTACCTTATCTTCCCAACTTGCAGAATCTCTACCTGCCATCATTAAAACATCAAATGAATCCGAAACGCGAAACAGATTTAGCAGTAGTACATTCCTAAGTAAAACAAAACAAAACCAAGGAGACAAATTATATGATTACTTCTCACAAATGGCGCTCAGCAACAGCAGCAATCCTCGCAGTAGGCATTACAGTTGCAACCAGCGCGCCTCTGGTGGTAGCTACTCCCGCAGAAGCTCAACAACGAATTTCACAATATGATAGCATCCGAATTCCGTCTGGCAGTGTAATTCCAGTTAGCTACGAAAAAGAAAAAATTGTTGTTACCCGCGATGAAACTGCACCTTTAACTTTAACCGTATCGCGAGACATCCGCACAGATCAAGGAAGAGTATTAATCCCCGCAGGCAGCCAAATTGTCGGGGAATTGCGACCGGTTAGAAGGGGCAATCAAAGGGGTACTCAATTTGTTGCCAGAGAGTTAATTGTCAGCCGCCGCCAACGCTATCGGATTGATGGCTATTCCGGAGTTATTACCAGAACCGAAAGAGTTCAAAAAGGTGCCGGCACAGGTTCAGTAGCGCAAGGTGCAGCATTAGGCGCAGCAGCAGCAGCAGCCCTAGCAGGCATTACCGGGGACAAGGCAATTGCCACTGAAGAAGTATTGGGAGGCGCTGGCATCGGCGCATTAGCGGGAGTATTGTTGGGGCGGCGCAGTGTTGACGTGATCGTGATTCGCCCGGAAGAAGATTTATCAGTGAGATTGCGATCGGACATCGTGCTGCGGTAATATTAAAATCTTCAGATTAAGTATTTGCAGCAAAACATTGTCGATCGCAAACTTGTGGTCTCCCGATAATTGGCTAGGCATACTATTAAGGTTGTGCTTGGCCATGTTTGTTGGCGGAATTATTGGATGGGAGGTTGACAAAGGCTAGACAAATAAGGTAATAGAAACACTTGACAAACCTAGACGACAAAGCGTACTATTGAGAAAGTTATTTAATTGATGCTTGTGCTGTTATCAATCAAGACAAAGTTAAAATTAACAAGTGCCGAAAAACAATTGATGAGTAAACACGCTGGAATAGCTCGTTTTACTTACAATTGGGGTTTGGCGACTTGGCAAAACTTGTACCAAGATGGATTAAAGCCCAACAAATATATTCTCAAAAAGTTTTTCAATAATTACGTCAAGCCAGAGCTGGAATGGATTAAAGAAAAAGGGATTTGTCAAAAGATCACTCAATATGCTTTCGACCAATTAGGTAATGCGTTCGATCGTTTCTTTAAAGGACTGGGTGCTTATCCCCATTTTAAAAAGAAGTTTCAACACGATGCTTTCACTCTTGATGCTGGTGGCAAGCCGATGAGAGTTGGCGGGGTAAGGATTAAATTGCCTACAATTGGCTGGATTCGGACGTTTGAAGGATTGCCAAATGTTACTACTTCTAAAATAACAATTTCTAGGATTGCTGATGACTGGTATTTATCTTTTGCTTACGAGCAGAGTCAGCAAGTAATAGCCAAACAATATGAAGTTGTTGGTGTAGATTTAGGCGTGAAAACTTTAGCTACACTTTCGACAGGAGTTGTGTTTGAAAATCCCAAGTATTACTACCAAGAGGCTGCGAAACTGAAGCGACTGCAAAAACAACTATCTAGAAAAAAGAAAGGCAGCAATCGCCGATTTAAAGCGAGAATGAAAGTGGCTCGTCAACACAGTCGAATTGCCAATCTCCGCAATAATACTCTTCATCACGTTACTACTTATTTAAGCAAAAACCACGCGAAAGTAGTAATTGAAGACCTAAACATAGCAGGAATGATGGCTAATCATAGGTTGGCTAAAGCAATTGCTGACTGTGGATTTCATGAATTCAGACGACAACTAAAATATAAGTGTCGAAAATTTGGTTCCGAACTAATGATAATTAGTCGGTGGTACCCAAGTTCTAAAACTTGCTCTAGTTGTGGGAATATTCAAGATATGCCGCTTAAAAAACGCACGTATGATTGTTGTTCGTGTGGCATATCTATCGATCGCGATCTGAATGCCAGTCTGAACATATCAAGGTTGGCTTAACCTTGAAAGCTCGTTGAGGGATAGCCGCTCCGATGCCCCCGATGAAACGAGAAGTAATGACTAGACTTGTCTAGGATTTATATAGCAGTAATTAAAGTATTGGAGCGTCGAAGTCGTCCCAAATAGTCGATCGCCAAACTAGCGTGGATCTGTACTTGTTTTCAGCCGTTAAAACAGACAGATAGACTCTGGTTTGAGGGGACAAGTCTTATTTGCGATTAGATCATCATCTAGCCATAGATTAGTTAGTTTTGTGAAAGGTTTCATGGGTATTATGTCTGATAAGTTATCATCGTTATAATTAGGTACGTAGTTGGGCTTTAGCCCTCTTTTTATATAAAAAGAGGGCTAAAGCCCAACTACGTACCTTTTATTTATATAACAGTTGCATCCCAGATGCTATCCGACCTTTGAGCGATGCTTTCGGTAGTTTAAAGTTTATTTTTACGACAATTAAACTGTCCTGCTTCGCTCGGGGGAGTAGGGGTAATCTGCCTTAAGTTAACGGTATTGCGTTATAATAATTAGGGAAAAACAAACTTATAATATTAGTTAATTGTCAGGCATACTAATCAATGTGTGTCCAGCCCAAAGACCGAATAAACACGATTAATTTTTTCCATAAATATTGGGCAAATTCATCAATTCCAAAGACTCTTGCCGCACGCGACCCGCCATCGCAGCTAACTGCAAGCTCATAAAAGCATTCAAATCTTCCAAATCACACTTTGACGAGGAAAAAATATGCTGCATTTCATTTTCCGCTTCCAAACTCAGATATCCAGCGTCAATAGCTTGTTTTACAACTTCACGAATCAGCACGATCGAAATGTTCCTTACTAAAATTCAAGGTGTCCAAAGCAAAATAATTACCAACAAGCAGTTTCCGAGGCGGTCTCGCCAAATATTTCAAATTGTTTGAGTTCGCGAGACTCTTGTTTTACCAAGCCGGACATGGCTGCTAGTTGCAAATTCATAAAAGCATTTAAGTCTTCCAGGTCATACTTTGTGGTGGTTAACATCCGCCGCAGTTGATTTTCGGCTTCAAGACTTAAATAACCTAGGCTCAGAGCTTGTTGGGCGAGATCGCGAATCAGTACCATAACACTTGGGAGTTTTATTTGTTGAATAGCCTCAGTATCAACGGTTTTCACTGACTCCGCAGTGACGGCTATTGCTCAATTTGTGTGACATTTTTAATGGCCGGCCGTGACAGCCGGACTCGCAAAGTGTGACTAAGTGTTTGCACGGGTGTGACATGGATCACGCGGGGGAGAGGGGAGAGGGGGAGATGGGAGAGGGGGAGAGGGGGAGAGGGGGGAGCATTTTTCTTATTCCCTTTGACTAATGACTGATGACTCATGACTCATGACTCATGACTCATGACTCATGACTCATGACTCATGACTACTACCTTCTACCTTCAGAAGGCTCTCACCGTCTATAATCAGCAAGTTAAATATTTACGGCAAGACTATGGAAGCACCACTTAAAGATTTGTTACAACAAATAGCCAGATTATCGGAAACTTATGCTAATTTAGCCGATCGACTCTCCCAAGCAGCCAAACAACTGCAAGACTCGGGCTTTCCTCCCTCGGACAGCTTACTTCAAGAAATTAGCGCCTACAGCCGAAACTTTGCAGAAGTCCAAAAAAAAGCACTCGAACTCAATAAATCCGCCCTCGCCCCAGGGGAAATTGCTTCCCTCAAAGACATTCAAAACTTAGTCGAGACAGCCACAGCTTCCGCTGGTAAAGCAGGAATTCGCGATGCAGCTTTGAAAGTGCTCGATCGAGTATTGGCGATCGCCCACCGCGAACAAAGCGACTTCGCGCCCTTACAATCAGTTCATGGCAGAGCTCGGGAACTTCACCGCGCCATTTCCGAATCCGCCCCAACTCAACTGCATTCCGACGCAGAATCCTTAGTGGGCGGCAAACACCCAGTTGCAGCAGTGCTCGCCCTGGTGGAGCAGCAAGACAAACTAGATGACGAACAGTGGGTGATCCTCGAAGAAACAGTCAGCGCCGCTTTTGGGAAACAAATAGCCGTCGCCATTTCCAGAGGCAAATTAACCGTTTCGCAGATGGTAAAAGCAGCACCTGCGAAAGTCGAGCCCGTATTTCAAGCAGCAACCGAACCAAAAATCAGCACCGAACCTCTACCGGAAGTTATTATCATCCCCTCGGGAAATGCGGCGCCGAAACAAGTTACAGTTGCACCACAAATCCAAATTTTGGAATCCCCCGCCGCGACGGCGCCCATGCACGAGGTGATTATCGTTCCTAGCGTGGAAGTACCTAAATCCCTCCAAGCAACCGGTTTCGGCAACATTGTGTTTGGGGCACCTCGCGAGATTCAACAAGTGCCAGTAGAGGGCGGTTTGGGATTGAAAGTTTTGGCGCACATTCAGGGAATTGGCGATCGCACTTTTAGCGCTCAAGAATACGCGGGCACTAAAGGTAAAGGCCTCCGCGTTGAAGGATTTCAGATTAATATCGAGCCACAAATTCCTGGCTTAACAGTCGAGTATATGGCTCACGTTGAAGGTGTTGGCGATACCCCTTGGATTAGCGAAGGGGAATTAGCCGGTTTTCGCGGTCAAGCGAAACGAATTGAAGGATTTGCCGTGCGGTTGAGCGGGCCGCAAGCTGATAAGTATGACGTATTTTATACTGCTCACATTCAGAATATCGGTGACACCAACGTATCCTCCAACGGCGAATATTGCGGCACTCGCGGCAAAGGTTTGAGAATAGAAGGGATCAAGGTTTGGATTGGGCCGTCTGCGAGTGCTCAAGTTGTGGGGCCTGTGGGTTTGAAAGTGTTGGCGCACATTCAAGGAATTGGCGATCGCACTTTTAGCGATAAAGAATACGCCGGTACTAAAGCTCAAGGCCGCCGAGTCGAAGGTTTTCAAATTAAAATAGAGCCTCCGGTTCCCGGTTTAAATTTGCAGTACATGGCTCACGTTGAAGGAGTTGGCGATACTGCTTGGATTGAGGAAGGGGAATTAGCCGGTTTCCGGGGTAAAGCCAAGCGCATTGAAGGATTTGCAGCACGGCTGACTGGGGTGAAAGCTGATAATTACGATGTATTTTACACCGCTCACATTCAAAATGTGGGTGATACTCCTGTTGGTTCTAACGGTCAATATTGCGGCACTCGCGGCAAAGGTTTGAGGGTTGAGGGGATGACGGTTTGGGTTGAGGCTAAGGGGTAAAAATGATAAATGAATGGAAAATTTAAATTAAAATTTTCCATTCATTAAGTACCCGAATCAGTAGGGTGCGTCAGTTCGCATTATTTTTGCCAAAAACTAACAATTTTGAAGCTGACGCACCAGCCAATAAATGGTATAGCCTTTCTCAAAAAGATGAGGTATAACTGACAGCTTATATAACCGCTTAAACCAAGAGGGCTCTCTTCCCAACAACGTCCGCGAATCTTTGTGAGAACCGCTATACGTCAGAACGATACTTTATACTTTATGTGCTTATTCAGAATCCCAAAATTGACAGCAATATGTCTCTTTGACCATTTCAGCTTGAATTTTTTGGTTGATTTCGGAGCGATTGAGTTCCCAGTTGCGGATGGTATGCACAATATCGATACCGGCCCAAATCAACATTCCGAGGACGATCGCACCAATTAAATATTCCATAGCTTTTTAAAAGGTTGAGGTTTTCTGGATCTGATCTAGCGCGGTAATTAACAGCAAATGGGATGAAAATTGTCGCAGTTGAGTGGGAATTTTCACATTTATTCTTTAGTCAGCTAGGAGTGGACTTCATTTTAACTGTTAATCAACCTTCCAAAGCTGCCAAGAGACTATGATGTTTTTTACCCGATCGCCCCGCTTAATGGTGCAGCAGGTGCGATAAGCTTTCAGCAGCATGGGCGATCGCACTTGGAGCAGTTTCGCAACCCGCGGCTTCGGCGGCACAGTGGCTGGCGTGGAGTGCGTGTCCGACTGTTTTCGCCCCAGAGTCGATCGCGCCGTCAGCTACAAAACCATTAGCCTCGTACTGCCCCATTTCGGCTTGCATCTTCCTGTTAAACTCAGATTGATTCGGTTCCCAGTTGCGGACTGTTTGGACAATCTCGATCCCAGCCCAAATTAGCATTCCGAGGACGATCGCAGCAATCAAGTATTCCATAGCTTTTACACAAATTGAGGTTAGCTTTATCTAATTTAACGCAGCAATTGGCAGCAGGCAGGATAAAATACATCAGATGCGAGTTCGGATTTCCGCCTATTCTAGTTTTCGGCAGCCGGATAGTTCGGCACTCAAGTAATAGTTTTAACAATCGATAACAAAGTAACTATTTTAGAGTTTAACTTAATTTATACCGTAATTTAAACCGAAACAAAATTTATAATCGTGAAGGATAAAAAATTATGCCATACAGTCAATTTACTACGATCGCCAAAGCGAAACAAGCTTTCGGTCTGACAGTCCAAGAAGGAACTCGCTTTATACCTCCGCTAAGCCCGATCGCACCCTCAGACATCCTCAGCGGCACCCTCCAAGATAGCCTCCCCATCGTCGCTACATCGGGAAGTGAAAAAGCGCGATCGGAAGGGATTATCTATCCGGTGCTGCTGGAAGTGAGGCGGATTCTCGATCGCCAAATTAGCCTTTTCTCCGGCGAAGATTTCACGATCGACGAAGCTGTCGGACTGAATGGAGTGTTTGATTTTCTGCTGGCGCGATCGTCCGAAGTGCTAGAAATTGAAGCCCCCGCCGTTGTAATTGTCGAAGCTAAAAAGACCGACCTCAAAAGCGGATTGGGTCAATGTATTGCCGAAATGGTTGCCGCTCAACGCTTTAATCAAGCCAAAGAAAAAAACATCCCCATCATCTATGGGAGCGTGAGTAATGGCATTCAATGGCAATTTATCAAACTCGAAAACCAAATTGTGACGATCGACTTATCCGTCTATCCTCTGCCCCCAGTCGAGCAAATCCTCAGCTTTTTCGTTTGGATGATCCAGAATGGTGCTGTTAACTCAGAAACAATTTAACCTTGCAATGCCGCCAACAGACATAACAACAAAGCCTCAGTCCACTCAACAACAGCACCGTAAGTATCGCCCGTGTGGCCGCCCAAACGGTGGTTAAACCAGGCTCCGGCAAAAATTCCGATCGCACTTCCCCCCAAAGCCATCCCCACCGCCAACAGCCAGCGATCGCCCTCCAAGACAACTTGCAACACGCTCAAACTCAGCAGCAACAGCACTCCTGGGATAAAATCAAAAGGTGAATAAATCGATTCTTTATGAAAAGCTCCCTTCCCCTCCGGGCGGAGATACGGATAGCGGGCGATCGCCACCAGTTGGGCCCACCTCCCCCAACCCGCCACACCCATCAAAGCCAACCACCGATAGTTACTCAAGTCCGAGAGCGCGGCAGTTTTGAGCAGGACGATCGCGATCGCAGCCATCGCTCCAAAAGCCCCTGTAACGCTGTCCCGCATCACTTCCAGCCTGCGAACCGGGTCGGGGACTGCCAGCCCGTCCGCCGCGTCCATCGCCCCGTCTAGGTGCAGCCCGCCAGTCACCGCGATGCCTAAAACTACCACCAAGGCCGATCGAGTCAGAGCAGGCATACCCAACAACTGCAACCCAAAATCCGCGAGTCCCAGCATCCCACCAATCAAAAGCCCGATCGCCGGTGCCAAGCGAGCAATGCCCCGAAACTCCAAAGTCCAAGACATCGGTACCGGCAAGCAAGTATAAAAAGCGACGGCCGCTGCGATGGCGGCACCTTGATTCCGGAAAAAGTCGATCGTAGAGCGAACCAATTTATCATCCATCTTGACACTCCCCGACTATCAAGGTACGGGGATTCTTAAGACATTTCTGTCAAAATATCCCTATTGCTAGGGTTCCCAGGCTGACTACGTTTGCACGCTTAAGTGCGTAATCATATGTCCTCAAAAATGTTTTAGGCGTAGACTTTCCCACCGGGAGGGGGTAGGTTTTTAAATCTTGTCTGATCTGTTTATTCTACCATCTTCATTTGTGAAGATGGATTTGTTATTTTACTTAACAATGGCAAAAAGCCGTCCTATAAGGACGGGGTTTTCAACCCAATTTTTTGATAAGGTAGAAAATTTTTCATGTTGTATGCGGTTGCTAATCCATTAGCCTGTGCCAGAATTGGAATTGTAACAGCCTAGTCCTTTGGATCGGGCATTCCTCCTGCCCGAGCTCTTTTCCCCGGAAAACCTCTGCCGGCAGCGATCCCGAAGATCCCAATCTAAAATGGCTAAACTTAAGATCCGCGTTTCCCGTATCCAGAATTCTAGCTAACTCCCTGATTTCCAAGTCGGGAACATATTACAACAGAGGCTTTTGCTCCATGAGTGACCAATTAAATAACAGGGTAGTTGCTCCTTGCATCATCGATACAGGCATTGTCGTCAACAAGCGCGATATCAAAAGATTGCTGTTTGATTTAGGACGTGTCCGCTACCTTCACATCCAAGATGGCAAGATTTACAGCGAAGGGGAAGGTTATGTGCTCGAAGTCTTCGCCAACCCCGATCGTTCTACCCTGATTGCCAACCACGCGCTTTATTTGAACGTATATAGTTTTGATTACCTGGAACTGAAACACTCCCCAGAAGAAGGTTCTTATTTTGACCTGATGCAAGATGGACGGCAGTTGCGGTTAATTCCTCTCTCCAATCCCTTGCAAGAACAAGTCGCCCGCAATTTAAATGCTGCGGCGTTGGATGCGGTGGTCGATCAGGTACTCTCAGGAAATTGGGATCTGCAATTGGATGAGGATGATTCTCCGTTTTAATCGTCAGTCAGTCGATTTTAGATTTTAGATTTTAGATTTTAGATTTCCTCGCAGCTTTGAATCTGGGAGGTAGAGTTAAGGTCTAAAATTTTTTGCTCTCCACGACGATTGTCGGAAACTTGTCTCCGTTTTTGGGCGGGGTCATGGTTTTTTTTGTCGCGATGTCAACAACAATAGATTACATAACACGGACTGCCCAGTAGCGGTTAACGATCGACGGTGACTAATGACTGAAGACAAGGCAAAATTTTCTTTTAAATGTCAGGCTAATTGCAGCCATACCCAAGCACGTGCAGGGGTTTTTGCGACTCCCCACGGTATTGTGGAAACGCCTAAATTTATGCCGGTGGGGACGCTGGCTAATGTCAAAACCTTGACACCGGCACATCTTGAGGACGCAGGTTCTCAAATGGTTTTGGCAAATACTTATCATTTGCACTTGCAGCCCGGGGAAGCGATTGTCGCCGGCGCGGGCGGATTGCACAAATTCATGGCTTGGCCTGGCCCGATTCTGACGGATTCGGGCGGCTTTCAGGTGTTTAGCTTGAGCCAAATGCGGACTATTTCTGAGAATGGGGTGACTTTTCGAGCTCCCCGCGACGGCCGCATCATTAATTTAACGCCGGAAAAGTCGATCGAGATTCAGAACGAGTTGGGCGCTGACGTGATTATGGCCTTCGATGAGTGTCCGCCTTACCCCGCTACACGGGACGAGGTGGAGGCGGCCACAGATCGCACTTACCGCTGGCTGCAACGCTGTATGCAAGCTCACTCACGCCCGGAGCAAGCTTTGTTCGGCATCGTGCAGGGGGGCGTTTTCCCAGATTTGCGATCGCGCGCAGCGAACCAGTTGGTAGACTTGGATTTGCCCGGTTATGCGATCGGCGGAGTTAGCGTCGGCGAATCGGGGGATTTGATCGCAGATATTGTGAGAGTTACTGCGCCCCTGTTACCGGCAAATAAACCCCGTTATTTGATGGGGATTGGCACCTATCGCGAAATGGCCTTGGCTGTGGCGAGTGGCGTAGATATGTTTGACTGCGTGATTCCGACTCGGCTGGGCCGTCACGGCACGGCTTTTGTGCGTGGGGAACGCTGGAATTTGAAAAATGCTCGGTTTCGGGAGGATTTTGCTCCGCTGGATGAGTCTTGTCCTTGCTATACCTGCCAAAAATTCAGCCGGGCTTATTTGGCACATTTGGCGCGGGCTAAGGAAGCACTCAGCTATACTTTGCTGGCGCTGCACAACGTGACAGAGTTGATTCGCTTTACTGGGAGGATGCGGGAGGCGATTTTGGCCGATCGATTTACTGAAGAGTTTGCCCACTGGCTGGCACCAACTGTCGATCGATCTTGATTGGCTTTGGTGAAGATATGCGACAATTATTAAAATTGTGTTGGATAGGTAGGTTGATTCATGGAAGCTGCATTACTGTTGGCTAAACTCCCCGAAGCTTATGCGATCTTTGATCCTTTGATTAATGTTTTGCCAGTGATTCCCGTGTTTTTCTTGCTGCTGGCTTTTGTCTGGCAAGCGGCTGTCGGGTTCAGATAAGTTTCATTTCATTAAAAAGCAGGGGCAATTTACCAATTGCCCCTGCTTTTAGCTGTTGAGTTTTTGAGCCGATCTCGTTTACGGTTATTTTGGAATTATTTAACCGCAGAGAACGCAGAGAAAGAGCCCAGAGATCTGAATAATTTTGATATGCTATGTTTAGCCCTGGCCCATCGCAATTTTAAATGCCGGTCTTTCTGAGATGCGCTTCATGTAATCTAAAACAGCCGGGTAAGGACTGAGATCGACTTGTAGCATCATCGGAATGTAAATCAACATCGATCCGACTGCTGCGTCAGCGACACCGAATTCATCGCCCATTAAAAACTGCTGTTTCTCGAAAATGCTATTTAATGGTTGTAACAATTTCGGGGTTTCGCGATCGCGGCTGGCTTCGACAAATATTCCCGGGCCGAGAGTGGCGTTAGCAAAGATGACCCACTGCACGATTTCGGCTTGTTTTTCCACAGTGTCCGGCATCTTACCATATTTTTGAGCTAAATACAGCAAAATTGCCCCGGACTCCCAAAGTTTAAAATCTCCGTCCACAATAGCTGGTACTTTGCCGATCGGGTTAATTTCCAGAAACTCAGGCTGCAAGTGTTCCGCTGCTTGCATATCCAGCAAGACGAATTCGTAAGGAACCGCTATTTCTTCGAGATACCACTTGACAATTGAGGCCCTACTGCGACCTTGGCCGTAAAGTTTTAGCACGGAATTTTTATCCTTGTAATGCAATATTGTTGTTATAGCATTTTTGGTCAGTTGACAGTTGATAGTTGATAGTTGATAGTTGTCAGTTGATAGTTGTTGATTGGGAATTAGCCATTTGAAATTAGAACCTTCTGAGAATGCTGATGTTACGGGATCATCTCAGTTTTGCATTTACAGTGCGAGCTCTTAAGCTCGCACTACCTACCATAAAAAATGCTTCTTGCAAAACTGAGATGCTCCCGATGTTACGGTGGGGAAAACGACTAATGACTAATAACGTTCACTTTTCGGGGACAGCGCTACCGATTACTGACTAATGACTAATAACGTTCGCGAGCCGGGGACAGCGCTACCGATTACTGACTAATGACTAATAACGTTCGCGAGCCGGGGACAGCGCTACCGATTACTGACCCATAACTAATGGCACTTCTGTTAAGTGTAAAAACAAGATTCTGCCATCCATTTTTGTTAACTATGAGATGTTATAATTACAATATTCTAATCGACTGTTTTAGTTTACACTAAACTTTAGTAAAATAGCAATATTTCATAATTCATTCATTTTTACGTCACATTTGTTTCACAATTGACTGTTGAAAAATGCCGGGATTAGCTGTATTATATGGCAGACTATTTATCAAGTCACAAAATTCAGAATGCCACAATCTCGACCTTACCAACCATTGCTGCTGAGATTACTGCACGGGGCTAACGCTGCGATCGCCCTTTTATCAATTTTGAGCGCATTTATAGTGTACAACACCTATGACGGGCGCTTCGGGAAAGTCCCCGTGCCTCGGATTGCAGACATTATCGGGATTCACGGCACTTTTGGCAAGCTGTTAATTTTAGGAGTGATGCCAGCTTTTGCATTGTATAGTTTCCATGCAGGTCAAAGACGGTTGGTGCAGCAAGATTCTTTTGCCAAACTGGCGCAGTTGGGAACACCGATTTGGTGGTACAGTTTGCACCGGATTGTGAATACTTTGATGTTGTTAGCGCTCACTTTTGCGATCGCATCTGGCAGTATGGTTAAGGAAGAATGGCTGCCGGCTGGGGATTTGACACAGGTTTGGTATTATTTGCACCTCTCTGGTTGGGTGGTATTGGTGTTTTGTCTGCTAATACACTTGTTGATGAGTGCGAAGGTGGGAGGTTGGCCCCTAATTTTGTCGATGTTCGATCGCAAATACCGCCCGGAGGATTCACCGGCTGTTTGGTGGCGGAAAATTCGCTCTTTTGTCGATCGCTCTTAATCGAGAACCCATTGATTGTGCATTATTTCTGGTAAAATCACCACAGACCAAACTATTTAACAAGTGATCGTAAAGGTAATGAGGTATGTTGTTGGGCTTAAGCCCTCTTATATTTATTATCTAGTAAGCAATGCCGAATCAAAAACTCCATTTATAGTCAGCTATACTTTATATTTCTGAGAAAGGCTATAGCCTTTCTCAAAAAAATGAGGTATGACTGACAGCTTATAAAACCACTAAACTAAGAAGGGCTGAAGCCCAACAACGTACCTCATCTTTCTGACAAAGGCTATAATAACTCCCAACAACCTCAAAAATCAATTAATTTATGCAAGTTTGTCTCGTTACAGGTGGTAATTCCGGTGTGGGTTTAATGACATCTTTAGGTTTAGCTAAATTAGGACATCATGTCTTTATTGCTTGTCGTTCCCAAGAAAAAGCTAAAAGCGCGATCGCCTACATCCGTGAAACCACTGGAAATCCCAATATAGAATATTTACCCTTAAATCTCGCCTCCTTAGAGTCAGTGCGTCACTGTGTCAAGCTATTTCAAGACCGAAATTTGCCCTTACATATCCTCGTCAATAATGCCGGAATATTCGATGCCAGAGGCATGACTCAAGAAGGATTTGAGTTGATTTGGGGAACAAATTATTTAGGTCATTTTCTTCTGACTTATTTATTATTATCTAAAATACCAGATTTTCCCTCAAGTCGCGTGATTTTCGTCTCCTCAGATTTAGCATTAAAACCAACTCAAATTAACTGGGATTTATTTGTCAAAAAAACACCCTTAAATTTTATCGAATCATATAACCAGTCAAAACTTTGCCTGTTGCTCTTAACCAGACAACTTGCCCAAAAATTAACCAATGTCACAGTTAACGCAGTTCATCCAGGTTTTGTCCAATCTAATATTACCATCGGTCATCGTTTGAGCAAATATCTCGGTTTAGGAATTAGTCCAGAAAACGGAGCTTATAGCAGTCTCTTATGTGCAAATTCTCCAGAATTTGAGTTGATCGCAGGTAAATTTTTAGGTCGAACAGGACAAGAAATAACATTACCTGTATTAGCACAAAATAATGATTTATGCCAACAGTTATGGGAAAAAAGTTTATTATGGACTGGCTGCAATCAATCCGTCCAGAAACAAAGAAATAATTATGATGCTACTGATGGGATATGGGGGCCTTACGATCTCAAGTTGAATCAGGATGAACTCGCGACTATTTGCGATCGTATCTTTAAGGAAGTTTTACCAAAACCGCCCGTTAAAGTTTTATTGACTCAGGCATTAAAAGCCCTTTTGAGGTGCCAATTTGGTTCAATTATGTTACTGCTGGTTCAATGTTACAAAGGCCAATTCTATATGGAAAGACATTTAGATTCGGCTGCGGTGTTGCACCTGTGTCAAGATGATAATTTATTGAAAATACTGACAGCTTATTTAGGAGACAATTTACAATTATGGCGGTCAGAATTATGGGTCAATTATCCCTCGCGTCAATTAATTCCTTTTTGGCATCGAGATATTTATCCTAATTTACTGACTGGGGAGGGAAAAACAATTAATATTTATATTGGTTTAACAGAAGTAACGGAGACAAACGGGTTTGAATATATCTCGAAAAGTGACCTCAAAAAATGTCAAGTCAAAATTACCGATTTCTTTAGTGGGAATCATTTTTTTCGAGTTCCCAATGAAGTTGAAGAGAAGGCGATTCCGGTAGTTTTAAAACCCGGTGAGTTTATTTTATTTACCGATCAACTTGTACATCGTTCGATTTATAATAGAAGTGGCAAAGTTCGTCTTTCTTTAACATTGCGGGTCGCCCAACCGAGTATAAAAGTTTTACCAGGTTACACTTCTAATTATCAGGAACCTGTCACTCTGAATTCTAGGTAAGTTGGGGATTGGGGATTAAAATTTTATTTATTTCTTATTTCTTTCTTCTTTGTGGTGAAAGTGAAGAATGTCAGCCAATTAGTGCAGAAGCTGAAGCAGAAGTTGCTCTGACTAGAAATGTGAAGAAGACTTTTTTCAATAACCAATCCGTAAAAAATGGTAACAAGAATAATAGTCCGATCGCTCTTAATGAAAAAATGAACAGAAATATCGTATTAATTGTTGTAGAAGTTTTGGTGATGGGAGGTTGGTTGTTTGCTGTGGCTGCTCCTTTATTATTCCCCTAATCCTATCATATCAAGTTTGGTGAAGAATTTAGAATTAGGTTTGTAGTGAGGACTTCAGTCCTTCATGAATGCGGACTAAAGTCCTCACTACTAACCGATATGAAGCTTTTTGTGGTGAGCGACAAGATTTGTGGCGGGTTTCCTAGGCTGCGGAATACCCGCTCAAAATATCGGCAATTCTATTATAAACTCAGCACCGCCTTCAGTTGGAGATTGAATTTGAGATTGAACTGGAGATTGAACTGTCATGCGCCCGCCATGCAACTCTACAATAATTTTATAGCAAACCGACAGCCCCAATCCTGTAAAATTTTTTAATGATTTAGTATGGTAAAATGGGTCAAATACTCTCTGTTGAATTTCCGGCGGAATTCGGGAACCGTTGTGGGCGATCGATACTGCAATAAATCTGCCTGTTGAATGCTCGACAATATCTGTTTTAATTGTAATAGTTTGATCGAATTTGTCAATCCTGTTAACAGCATCAATCGCCTTGCTGAGGATATTAGCGAATACTTGGCTCAGTTGACCGGGATAACACAAAATTGGTGGTAGGTTGCTGTACTCCTTGATTACTAATATTTTTTTCTCCAGTCGGTGAGCGAGCAACAGTAGAATATTGTCGATGCTTTCGTGAAGGTTGGCGCGTTCTTTGTTGGGTTCATCTGGAAGTGAAATGTTCCGCAAAGCCAGGATGCTCTGGCGTATGCGATCGGTTCCTATTTTCAGAGAGTTGAGAATTTGTGGCAAGTCTTCGCTGATAAAATCTAGGTCGAAGCTCTCTATTTCTTGGGCAATTCGCGGCACAGGTGTGGGATATTGTTCGCGGTAGAGGCGAAGTATCTTCAGCAAATTATTGAGATAATCGTTGACGTGAATCAGACGGCCGTAAATAAAGTTAATTGGGTTGTTAATTTCCTGGGCAATTCCGGTGGCGAGTTGACCGACAATTGTCATTTTTTCGCTTTGTACTAAATGCTCTTCGGTTCTTCTGAGTTGTGCTAATACTTCTTCTAAAAGTTTGAGTTCTTCTTGAATTTGCCCGTGGAGTTGGGATTGGGAAATTGCGATCGCCAGTGAGTCTGCAATTGCCTCCAAAACTTCCACTTCGTCGGGAGTCGCAAACCGCCGATTCGCACAAGCGAACAGATATCCCAGCCGATTAGTCTGAGTCAGTACGGGTACTGCTGCGTAGTGGCTGTCTGTGAGTTCGAGATGCACTGCTTCCTGAGAGTCTGTGGCATCGGGGGCGGAGGTTTTCTTGAGAAGTATCGTTTCGCACCGATGCAGCCGTGCAGCTAAATCTCCAGAGGGCCCTGTTTGGGCGCCGAAGATTCCCAAGCGCCCCGGTAAACCTTCCCGGCAATATTCCCAGCAAAATTCTACAGTATCTTGTCGCGGGTCGTACCAGCCGAAAATTGCCCGATCGAGCTTTAGCAAAGTACCGAGTTCGTCTACTGTAGTTTGCAGGATGCGATCGAGCTCCAAGGAAGCGCGAATGCGGCCTGTCAATCGGTGGAGAAGGGCTTCTGCGCGAGTGCGGATGCACTTTTGGGAAAACAGTTTCAGTGCCACAATTACCGCGAAAATAGCTGCGGCGAACAGTCCGGTGGCTGCTGCTGCTAATCTATTTAAGGCGAACAGTTCTTTTTCGAGATTGTCGCTGGGAATTACTAGGGCGATCGACCATTCAGCTTGTTCTAAAGGAAGATAGGCAACATAAACTCTGGCGTCGTTGATTTGAGTCAGTACAATGCCCGTTTTTTGATAAACCATCTCCCGGACTACATTCGCCAAATTAGGATCTGCGGACTCTAAAAGACTGGGAGCAGCTTTGTCAATATTTCCCATTAACCGAGTGTCGGGATGGACAATCGGCACTCCTTGAGAATTGAGTACAAAAGCGTAACTTCCTGCCTCATATTCCAGCTTTCCCGCTACTTCCCCAATTCTGTCGATAGTAATGACACCGTTCATTACTCCGATCGCCTTTTTTGGTTGATTCTCCTGAGAATTTGACCACACCGGAGCCGAAATGGGAACAATACTTTGTTTTTTGAGCGTGCGAGAAATGGTAGGATCTGAAACATATACTTGCCCAGCCATTGCCTTTTTGAAGTGTTGGCGATCGCTAACGTTAATCAAAGCTCTGCCAACTTTTGTGGTATAATAAGAACCATCTGGTTCGATTAATGCGAAATGCTTGAAGTCTTGCAGTCGATTTACTTCGGATTTTAAATAAGGCCCTGCCACAGACCAATTCATCGATCGCACCGGAGGAGTGTTAGCAAGGGTTTCGAGCTCAGTCTTTCTCGTGCCGATCCAGCGATCGATCTTATTACCGCGCTCCTTAACTTCTAACAAAACATTTCGCTCTAAATTGTTGACAATCAAGCGGCGAACCCTTTGATAGCTGATACAACCAGCGATGCTAGCTGCCATAATTGTTACGCCCAAAATTAACAACGCGATTTTGTAGCGCAGATCGTATTCGCCCTTAAATCTCGCTGGCAATAGTTGAGTTAATTTCCACCACTTCACTTTCGCAAAGCTTCCCATGGTTTGACCAATTTGTGAGATTGAAATTCTCAGCTCACCAGCGATGAACTTGCCCGCCTGTCAGCAGTCTGAAACTACTAGCAATAATTGCGGGGATTTTTGAATTTTTTCCCGCCGGCCCGCTCACCTTGTCTGACTGGAATCAGATTCTACCATATTTTTGAGAAACTACAATATTTATTCAACAATTTAATTATTCAAATTTTTCATAGTTTTGTTAACTGCTATTAATAATTTATGTCAATTGGGCAAGATAGCCCACAAGCACCCGATGTTGAAAAAAAGAGTAAATCTGGGACAGTTGACAGTTTTCATCAGTCAGAAGGAAGAAGAGAGAGGCAAGAAGGCAGATGCCATTCGGATTCGCGAGCGTCAAAAAAAGGAAGAGGGAACAAGAAGGAAGAAGAGAGAGGGAATACACAGCCAGCTTTGTTAGCCACTCATATTTTATGTTTAATTAGGTGGATTGACTGGTTTGGTAATGTTGAAATATATTGCTTTTGTGCAATTAGATAAGGTGCGGACTGCACCCTACATTGATATGTATGGCGTTGCCGCAATCATAAAATATTAAAAGTTTTGAGTTATTGTTGAACGAAAAATTTGTTGTTAAATCTTTAATTCAAATCTCAAAACTTTTTGCGGTGCTAAATAGCTGCTGTTTGGCGATTTATTTATAGAACCTTGTGAGTGTGTTCGTGCTGTTTCACATTGTCTTCAGTGCGAATGACGCGCTCGGTGTTCAGCACTCTTTTGCGTTCTAAGGAATAGGTAAAGTCGTTGCGAACTGTTCCTAAGGGAATGTGAACTTGAGCCTCGGGGCGGATTTTGTAAGTGCGGGCTGCGGCGATCGCCCGAAAGCCAAATTCTTCGCTAAACTGAGCTTCGGCGGGGAATTCCGGCAGCCTTTTGGGTGATTCGCCGTCGAGTATCGAGCCTAAAGTCGTCCCCCAAGCCATTTCATAAGATGTGGGAATTCCCTTGACAATTGCTTGCAAAGCTGCTGAGGGGATAGGTTCGATTACTTTTACTTGATGAACTTCGCCTTCTTCTTTGATGAAGCAGGTGGCTAAACCCACTACTATGTAGTCGTCGGTGCCGAGTTCGGGTGCGCTGGGATAAACTGTTGCAGTCGTCATAAGAAAAGGTTGGTAGTGGAGAAACCGGGAGGGAGAAATTAAGCGATTTGAGATTTTTGCCGGAGATTTTTTCGGGGGATTTTACCTGAAAAATCTCAAACTGGCGGTTCTAGTCTCTAAAATTTTTGTTTAAAGCTCCAAAAAGCCGATCGCGCCAGTTAGTCGATCCTACCACATCAAGGCAACTGCCGGATGATTCGGCAAGGATTCCCCGCCGCCACGACGTTGGCGGGAATATCTTTGACAACAACACTGCCTGCGCCGATCGTGCTATTGTCGCCAATAGTGACTCCCGGGCAAATAATACTTCCGCCGCCAATCCAAACATTATTACCAATATTAATTTCAGAGGCGAGATCTCGGCCAGAAAGTCGGATTTCCGGATCGGTGGGATGAAAAGCAGTGTAAATTTGCACGTTGGGGCCGCACAGCAAATTTTCGCCGATGTTAACTCGATTGCAGTCGAGAATCACGCAGCCAAAATTCATGTACAATCCGTTTCCCGCATAAATATTGCTGCCGAAGTCGCAGTAAAAAGGCGGCTCGATTTCAATTTTGGGGCCGATTGCACCGAACAATTCGCCAAGGATTTCTAACCGTTTCTCAGGTTCGTCTTCGCGGGTAGAATTGTAGATTCTGGCGAGGCGGCGGGCTCGCTGGCGATCGGCAATTAATTGTTCATCCGCAGCTAGATACAATTCGCCGGCGAGCATTTTTTGTTTTTCGGTTTTTTCCATAAGAATCGGCGGTAATAATCGGCCCTAATAATCGGCGGTAATAATCGGCGGAATAACATAAAACGGCGGTTGAAACCGCGTCTACAGAAACAATGTCCACCTCCGTGGACTGAAGAAAATAAGGTAATTTCAACCCAATACGCGATTGATAAGACGGCGGTTGAAACCGCCGTCTCCTTCAACCCGCGGAGGCGGGTTTTGCTTGTATAGACGCGGTTTCAACCGCCCGGTGTTCTTGATTCTGCAAACAAACTGTTAAATCCAGATTAGTTAATTGCTCAAAAGCTCGATCGATCGATCCTTTTCCCCGCAAAAAACCAGTATTCGCAGCGGGGCAGATATATTGAAGAGTCGAAGGCGAAAATCGATCGATAATTGACTGCACGCTGTTAATTTGCCTCGGCCAGTGAAAAGTTTTTGGCGTTCTCTGCGGTACCGGAGCGCCTTCTCGATTGGGGAGCAAGTGTCTGCCGGTAAACAACACTCCACCGCTGCCAGTATCATAAAGGCAAGATGAACCAGGAGAGTGGCCGGGAGTCCACAATGCTTTTATGCGATCGCTCACAGCAAATTCTCGCTCAAAAACCGTCAGTTGCAATCCTGGGAGCAAATAAGCTTCCTGCTCTTGAATCAGGATATCGCAGCCCGTGGCTTCCTGAATCTCCCGCGCCTTGGCGATCGCGCCGCGGTGGGTGAGAAACAGCAGCCGCACGCCGCCGTTTTCCCGCAAAAAGGCTAGGTTAATCTCATCCCAAGCGGGACAATCTACCAGGATGTTCGATTCGTTTTCTACAATGAAATAAGCTGTCGCACCCAGCGTATCCCGGTTAGGTGGGAAAGCAAAAATATTTTCCAGCACGAGCCTGGGCTGTTTGGAGACTGAAGTCTGTTGTTTCAAGGATATATTCAGAGGCATGGAATAAATATTATGTTTTTTTTACTATGGTTGCTTGTATTGGGGTTGATCTCTTACTACTTGTTGCAGAGCAGCACCAGCCGCATCACGCGAACTCCGGTATGGCTGCTGTGGCTGGTAATGATGGCGCCGGCGCTGATTTGGAGCGGTTGGCTTTTAGTTAACGGCGCGAGCAAAAAAGTACCGCCCGAGTTGGTAATTATACCTTTTCTGGTTTGCCCTTTTTTGTACTGGTTTTTGGTACAGTTGGGGCGCAAGCAAATTACCGCCTCCACGGCTGAGCAGATAGCAGGCTCTGGAAGTGAACCGACAGAGCCCAAACCGCCCCTGCGCCCGATCGATTCCGAGGAAGAAGCGAGCTTGCGCGATTGTTTTCCTTGGTCAATTTACTTTTTGCAAGATTTAGAATTTCGCGCGCAGGCTGTCATTTGTCGGGGACAGTTGCGTACGAACCCGGAGGCGGCTTATCAGGCGATTCGGGAGAATGTCCAGAAGCATTTTGGCGATCGCTTTTTAGTCATCTTTCAAAATAGCTTGAGTGGTCAACCTTTTTTTGCGATAGTTCCCAATCCCAGCCACCAATCCGGGGAAACTTCGGTCAAAACTGAATCTGTAACCAGGCCATTTTTTGCATTAGCTTTGGTGCTGATTACGGTGTTTACGACTACAATTGTCGGCTCGCAAATTGCCGGAGTCACTGAAAAAATTTTGCAGTCCAACCCGTATGTGTTGCTTCAGGGTTTGCCTTATTCCTTGGCTCTCATTACAATTTTGGGAATTCACGAATCCGGTCACTATTTAGCTGCCAGATTCTACAAAATTCGCACGACTTTGCCTTATTTTATTCCGGTTCCTTTTTTCTTGGGAACTTTTGGTGCATTCATTCAAATGCGGAGTCCAATTCCCAACCGCCGAGCTTTATTTGATGTCAGTATTGCCGGCCCGCTGGCGGGTTTGGTCGCGACAGTGCCGTTGTTGATTTGGGGTTTGGATCATTCGACAATTGTACCGCTGTCTGACAAGTCGGGAATGTTAAATTTTGACTCTTTTAGTCCGAAATTTTCGCTGCTGATGACTTTGTTGAGCAAGTTAACCTTGGGCGGCGCTTTCAATGCGGAAACTGCGATTAATTTGCATCCGGTAGCGGTGGCGGGCTATTTGGGTTTGATCGTGACTGCATTTAATTTGATGCCTGTGGGACAACTCGACGGCGGGCATATTGTACACGCGATGTTTGGCCAGCGGGCTAGTATGGCGATCGGGCAATTTGCCAGAATTTGTATGCTGCTGCTTTCTTTTTTGGAACAAGGTTTGCTGTTGTGGGCAATTATTTTGTTTTTGACGCCTCTCAACGACGAACCTGCGTTGAATGATGTCAGCGAATTGGACGATAGGCGAGATTTTTTGGGGTTGCTGGCGATCGGGCTTTTGTTAATTATTTTGTTGCCAGCGCCCAAGATACTCCTTCAGTGGTTAAATGTTTAGAAGGAAGAGAGAAGAGGGAGCATCTCTTTTTTGTCATTAATCATTGGGCATTGGGCGAAGCGAAGCGGAGGGATTGGGCGAAGCGAAGCGGAGGGATTGGGCATTAGGGCATTAGTCATTAGGCATTCAGTCGGTCAACTGTCAACTGTCAACTGTCAATGACTTGCGAGCTGAGAAAAGCACTACAAATGCTTTGCGCGCTCGATACTTCCTGGAAAGATGCCAGAGAGAAGAAGGCTCGCTTCGGCTACGCTGGCTGACAAGTCGCTCAGGATAAAAAGAAGGAAGAAAAAATTAGGATTTACTTATCGTCGCGAGATAGAAAAAAGAGAGACGTTCACAAATTCCTTAAGGATTGCTATTGAGAGCCTCTCAGTTTTGTCTTTATAGTGCTGTCCCCGATCGCCCGGGCTTTGTCTAACCCGTGCGATGGGGGACATCACTCACATAAAAAAATGCTCTTTATAAAAATGAGATGCTCCCTTACTATTTAAGCTAGTTTATCATTTTTCAACTCGATTTCTATCTCAAAGTGATGTTTATTTTCACCATAAAGAATTGGTTGAAAACCTCTCCCTTTGAGAGAGAAATTAAAATCATAATATTCATTACTCCAATCCTCTTCCTTCTAGTTAGAGGTCGCTCTCAAACTGTCAACTGTCAACTGTCAACTGTTGAACGAGTTATCTGATAAATATGTCCTACAGAACCTTCACTTTCCAACAATTAAAAGAGCGGTTTGGATTGGAGATGTCACTCAGTCCAATTTTGAGTGCCAAAATTATTCCTTTAGAACCATCCCAATGGCTTTGGAGAGCTCTGGAAATTAGTTCTAACACTGCTGTAACAACAGCAAAAGAACGTTCGGAACGGATTATTTCTCCTATTTTGTTAGAATTTAGAGAAAAAAATCACAGACAATTTTCTGTTTTTTCCGGTTGGGCATTTGATGTAGATGTTTCTCAGGGATTGCATGGAGAATGCGACTTTCTACTGTCTGGGACACCGTTGAATTTTGAAATTAAAGTTCCATTTTTTGCACTTAGAGAAACAAAAGGCGGAGAAATAGAATCTTGTCTGCCGCAGTGTGCTGCACAAATGGTGGCGGCTCAGCTATTTAACGAACGCCAAAAAAACTCAATCCCTGCCGTATTTGGCTGTGTAACTTCGGGGGTTGTCTGGCGGTTTCTTAAATTAAAAGGAAATAATTTAATTATTGATGATGATGTTTATTATCTCGATAATCTTCCTCTAATTTTAGGGGTTTTGCAAAAAATTGTTAATTTATACAAATAATCTATAGCCTTTCTCACTAACATGAGGTACGCATAGGGCATGGGGCATGGGGCATGGGGCATGGGGCATAGGGCATAGGGCATAGGGCATAGGCATCGCAGGCATACCTCACTTTTTTGAGAACCGCTATAATTACTATCCTAAAATAGGTTTGTAGTGAGGACTTCAGTCCTTCTCTATTTTTGAGGAATCAAGTCCTAACGATCGCACTAAATTAATTATTCAATCGAAAATAAAACAAGATGAAAGTACCAACGATCGCACTAACTCCCGAACAAACAGCGCTAACTCCCATTTATCGCGAAAAGTGGCGGCAAATTGGACTGTCGATCGCACCACTCGATCGCCCGATCGCGACAGCCGCCATCAACACCGCCTACAACATCATCGGCTTGGGCGAACCGGAAATTATTTTCTGTGACAGCCCTTACATAGCTTTGGAAGCTCTTGAACGGCTAAGGATACGCGATTCGGGTCTGGAAACTGGTAGCGAAATTCGAGACAAAATTCATAATGAATTGTACGATACATTAAGAAGTCAACTCGACCGGAAACTGGAAAATCAGATTTACAGCCAACTCTATAACCCGCTATATGCTCAACTGATAAGTCAATTCCAAATTCACGTTAAAGACGAAGTTTATGCCAAATTAGCAAAGAAGTTGGGCAGCAGATTTCACCAATTTTTTGTCAATATAACCTATAATAATAACTGGATCTTATCCGAACTTTCGGCCTGTCACGGAAGTTGGGTAGATTTTTGTATTGAGGTGTTAGGATTGGAGTGCGATCGCTCTTTGTACTCAGCCTTTAAAGCCTTAGTCGAAAACTGCGGCTGGATTTACCCGTTTGAGAAAAAGTGCTTTGTGTGCGATCGCCCGCGAAGAATTAATTTTGACAGCGAATATTTGCTCCACGCTTTATGTCAGCCCGCCATCGAATTTGCTGACAACTTCAGAGTATACTCTTATCGTGGCGTGCTGTTACCCGAAAGCATCGGTCAAGTTGCGCCGGAGTCTTGGGAGGCTTCATGGCTGCTAAGAGAAAAGAATGCGGAAGTGCGGCGAGTGTTGATTGGGGCGATCGGCTATCCGAAAATTTGTCAAGAATTGCAAGCAATAGAATTGGATACTTGGCAAGAATATACTTTGTTGAAAATTGAGAATGATGTTGACATAGAGCCAATATTTTTGTTGAAGATGACTTGTCCGAGTACGGGACACATTCACGCTTTGCGAGTGCCGCCAAAAGTGCTAACGGCTAAAGAAGCAATTAGCTGGGTAAATTGGGGAATAGCACCCGAAAAATTTCAAGTGCAAACGTGATATTGTGTGCGATCGATTAACCAGCCGTTCGTAGTGCGGACTGAAGTCCGCGGTATTTTGCGGACTGAAGTCCGCACTACAAACCTTACTACAAACCTTTTTTTATGATGGTAATCGATCGCACGCGATCGGACAAAAAAGTTGAGTGTTTGGAGTGCGAGTTTGGAGTTTAGGAACGAAAAGTTAATAACTTATACATATTTGTGGGATGGGCGTCCCGCCCGTCTTTTCGGGACGGGCGGGACGCCCATCCCACAATAATAGACCTCTTGCAAAAATAGTTAGGACGGGCTAGAAGCGGGCTAGAAGCCCATCCCACAAAAATCTTTTTTCTTGTGGGATGGGCTTCTAGCCCGTCCCAAAATTTGGTTAAAAGGATTTTTGCAAGAGGTCTAATTAAAATTGTAAGTTATTTAATTCTCATTCCTTAAAGAATCGCAGCCCCGCCTTCATCAGCATTCTGCAAAACTTCAGAAAAATTAAAAAATAATGTAGATTTACTGCCTGGGCTTGGTACTATGTATTCTGGCAGCTAAAACCACCAACTTCAAATAGACATGAGCCAGCATTCAGACCGCATTGCCCCTCACGGCGGCATCCTGGTCAACCGCATTGCTACACTAGACCAAAGACAGGAATTTTTCGACAAAGCAGAGTCCCTGCCGCGAGTCCAGCTTTCGGATCGATCGATCTCTGACTTGCAAATGATCGCGATCGGCGCCTTCAGTCCTCTCAAAGGGTTCATGGTAGAAGCTGATTATCGATCGGTAGTCAAAGAAATGCGCCTCTCCAACGGCCTCCCCTGGTCGATTCCCATCACCCTTTCAGTCAGCGAAGCAGTCGCCGACACCCTCACCGAAGGCGCCTTAGTCCGCCTCGACTCCCCGGCTGGTGAATTTGCCGGTATCTTGGAACTTGCAGAAAAATACCGCTACAGCAAAGAAGAAGAAGCCCTCAACGTCTACCGTACCGACGATCTCAAACACCCGGGCGTTCAAGTAGTAGACCAATCCGGGTCAGTGAACCTCGCAGGCGAAGTTTGGCTGCTGGAACGCGAACTAGATGCGCGGTTTCCGCAATATCAAATTGACCCGGCGAAATCGAGAATACTGTTCAAAGAAAAAGGATGGAAAACCATAGTCGGTTTCCAAACCCGAAACCCCATCCACCGGGCCCACGAATACATCCAAAAATGCGCCTTAGAAACAGTAGACGGATTATTTTTGCACCCGTTAGTCGGGACAACTAAAGATGATGATATCCCTGCTGACGTGCGGATGCGCTGCTACGAAATCCTGCTAGATAAATACTATCCAAAAGATCGCGTAATCTTGGCAATTAATCCGGCGGCTATGCGCTACGCCGGCCCCAGAGAAGCAATTTTTCACGCTTTAATTCGCAAAAACTACGGCTGCACTCACTTTATTGTCGGGCGCGATCACGCTGGAGTTGGCGATTATTACGGCACCTTCGACGCCCAACACATTTTTGACGAGTTCGAGCCTTCTGAATTGGGAATTGTGCCGATGAAATTCGAGCACGCTTTCTATTGCAAGGTGACGGAACAAATGGGTACAACTAAAACAAGTCCCAGCACTCCGGAACAGCGGGTGCATTTGTCGGGAACCAAAGTGCGCGAGATGCTGCGCGCTGGAAAATTGCCACCACCGCAGTTTTCTCGACCCGAAGTCGCCGCCGAATTGGCGAAGGCTATGAATATTTTTAGTTACGAGATTTAAGTCTTGAACTTTGGTATTGGTGGCATTCTGAATAGTTTTGAGTTGGGGGTTTTGAGTTTTAAATTGTAAAATTTAAGCTTGAAACTCAAAAGTTAAAACTTAGAAGTTATGGGATCATCTCAGTTTTGCATTTAATAGTGCTGTCCCCGCTCGCGTATCGTAATAATACGCGAGCGGGGACAGCACTATAAGAAAAAAATGCTTTTTACAAAAATGAGATGCTCCCGAAGTTATAGCCTTTCGAGATCTCATATGAGGTACGACTGGGAATAGGGAATAGGCCTGCGCCGGCAAAACCCGCAAAACCGGGCATTAGGGCATACCTCACTTTTTTGAGAACCGCTATATCTTAAGAATTAACAGTCAGCATCTACTGGATTCCAGGGTTTTGAGATTTGCGACGCATCCTACTAATGTTGTATAAGTTTTCAGAATTGGTATAAGTCACAATCTAATGAAAGCCCCTAAAATTAGAGAGGGGTATTTAACTTGAAATTCAAAACATAAAATTCAAAACTCTTTAAAAATGGGACTCAAGCGGCGGGAATTTTTGCAGCAAGCTGGCCGGGTGCTGGCCGCCATCGGAATCAGCGAGGCTGGATGGTTGCGGTTGGGATCGCGCTACTTGGAAGCTTTAGCCCAGCCAACAGCGCGTAAATTGGCTTTGTTGGTGGGGGTTGACCAATATCCAGATTCGCCCCTACACGGCTGTGTGACGGATGTGGAATTGCAGCGGGAATTGCTGGTATATCGGTTTGGGTTTGCGCCGTCGGATATTCTGACTTTGACTGATGCTGGCGCTACCAGGGACAATATCGAGACGGCTTTTGTAACTCATTTGAGGGAACAAGCAAAACCGGGTGATGTGGTGGTTTTTCACTTTAGCGGCTGCGGTAGTCGAGTTAGTGTTGGAGACTCTCCGGCAAAAATGCAAAACAGTTTAGTACCTGCTGATGACGTGGTACCGCTGTTAGAAAATCGATCGGTCAACGATATTTTAGAGGAAACGGTGTTGCAGTTGGTACGATCGCTCGCCACAGAAAATGCGATCGCCATCCTCGACACCAGTCACACCTACCCGGGTTTCCTCAAAAACGGCAACTTTCGCATCCGTTCCCGTCCGCGCCCCACCATCGGGCAGCCAAGCCTCGCAGAATTAACGTTTGCCGAAGGTCTCCAGTCAGGCAAAAACAATGGTTCTGCGATCGCCCTGCTGAGTGCGGCCGCCAATTCCCAAATCGCCGGGGAACAAGAATGGAACGGATTTACTGCGGGTTTGTTTACCTACGCCCTCACCCAAAGTCTGTGGTTAGCGACTCCGGCTAGCAGTTTCAGCGTCAGTTTTAGTCGGGCGGCGGGCGCAGTCGAGCAAATAGCGGGATTATCGCAGCAACCGCAAATTCGCCCTGACAATTTAACAACCGCACCGGCGCTGAATTTTGCCACAAGTTTAATGTTAAATTCCGCTGCTGCTGACGGGGCTGTGACGGCGGTGGAAGATGGCGGCAAAACTGTGCAGTTGTGGCTGGGCGGGTTGTCGGCTGGGGTTTTGGAGTGCTGCGAGGGCTCGGTGTTTGCTGTGGATTCGTCGGTTAAATCGATCGACAGCGATTCCCTAGAGAATAGCAACTATACTTCACGACTGTTGCTGCGATCGCGCACCGGTTTGTCTGCAAAAGCTCAAATTTTAGATAAGCTCGATCGTACAAAAGGGCAATTAACAGCCGGCGATTTGGTGAGGGAAGAAATTCGGGTATTGCCGCGAAACATCGGTTTGACAGTAGCTTTAGACTCTGGTTTGGAACGAATCGAGCGGGTGGATGCTACCAGTGCTTTCGCGACTGTACCGCAAGTTTCAGCCGTAGGGAGCGAGCAACCGGCTGACTTTCGGTTCGGGAGAGTCTCTGAAACCATTGTCGCTCAGACTCCTGCGGCTTACGAGCCTGCTTTGTATCAAGGCCGCTACGGTTTGTTTTCTGTCAGCCAAATGCTGATTCCCGACACTCAGGGCGACGGGGGAGAAGCCGTTAAGGTGGCGGTGCAGCGGTTGATTCCGCAGTTGAAAGCTTTACAGGCGGGGAAGTTGCTGCGGCTGACTGTCAATGAGACATCTTCGCGGCTGAAGGTGCGGGCGGTTTTGGCAACTCTAGCGCCGCAAGCCCGGGTGATGGTGCAGCGGGAGTCGGTGCGGGCGAGTGGTGATTACCGGTTGGAACCCCTGAGCGCTCCAAGCGAGAAATCGAGTAACTTGGGTATACTAAGTTTGCCGATCGGCAGCCGAATTCAATATAGATTATATAACGAGAGCGATCGCCCGGTTTATGCTGCGGTGTTTTCCTCGGATACCGCTGGACGGTTGTTGGCGATGAATTATCAGGCTGAAAGTGATGCTGGTGCGATGTCAATGGCGATCGCCCCTGGGGATAATTTAAGCGTGCCAGCGGCTGGGGCTTTGGGCTTGGCGGTGTCTGGGGCTGTGGGTTTGGCGGAAACTTTTATTATAGTTAGTGAGAATTCGTTCGATCGCACTTTGGCTGCAATAGCAGCGGAAATGCAGCAAACAAGGGATACTTTGCCGGTGATGTTGTTGAATCCTTTAAATGTGGCGCGGGCTGTGTTGGAAGATTTGCACGTGGCTAGTATTCCGGGCGTGCAGAAACTGGGGATATCGACGGATGATTTGGCTTTGGATGTGAATGTTTGGGCGACTTTAAGTTTTGTTTATCGGGTAGTTTAATTTTGGGAATTTGGGAATTGGGAATGGGTAATTGGGAATGCTTGCTGCGGGAGCATCTCATTGTTGCAAAAAATATTTTTTATTGTAGTGCGAGCGTCCTCGCTCGCGAGGTGTATAATACTCGCGAGCGAGGACGCTCGCACTATAAATGAAAAACTGAGATGCTCCCCTTGCTGCAACTATCCGAGTATGAAATCGATATTGACTTCCCAATCAGGAAATGCTAGAGGCGAAACTTGTTGACCGCGCCAAAACTTTTGGATTAAACTGTAACCGTTGGGTGTTGGCTGGCGGTATACTTCTAAGCATTGTGCTTCTAAATCTACTAGCCAAACCTCTGCAATTTGCGATCGCGCGTAAATGGGAACTTTCACATCTCGATCGTAATCTACCGTACTATCAGATACTTCTATCAACAGCAAAACTTCTGATGGTGTAGGATGTGCCGTTGAATAATAATCAGCACGGGGTTGTAGGAATACTACATCAGGTTGAGGTTCAGTGCGATCGGTCAACTGAACAGGATTTTGGATAGCAATAATCGCTCTTGTTTCGGGAATTGCAGCCGAGAGTCTGTTGAGGCGGTTGACACATCCGGCGTGGCGAGTTCCAATTGCGGCCATTTGTACAAGTTCTCCTTCGATCAATTCTACG
Source organism: Microcoleus sp. PH2017_35_SFW_U_B (assembly GCF_020737865.1). NCBI lineage: Bacteria > Bacillati > Cyanobacteriota > Cyanophyceae > Oscillatoriales > Microcoleaceae > Microcoleus > Microcoleus sp. PH2017_35_SFW_U_B. The sequence goes on along the minus strand of NZ_JAEQDE010000034.1, from coordinate 56,221 downwards.
CGATCGCCCTGGGGAAAAATACCAGCTTTACCCATTAAATGATATTCTTCTACGGTGAGCAATCTTTTGATTAATTGCACTGCCATAACTACCGTGCCTCTAATTATTTATTAAATTCTAGTCGATCGAAGGAAGAAGGAAGGAAGAAGGAAGAAGGAAGAAGGAAGAAGGAAGAAGGAAGAAGGAAGAAGGAAGAAGGCGCTTCTGGTTTAATATCAAATCCACTCTTCATCCTCCTGTATTAATCCCTCTTTTCTCTCTCTGTGTCCTCTGCGCCCTAGTAAGGTTAAATCATTCCGATGCAACCATAAACGATATATAGCGGTTCTCAAAAAAGTAAGGTACGTTGTTGGGCTTGGGCCCTCTGAGAGTAGTGATTATATACTAAGCGAGGTGGCATCAAAAACTCCATTTACATTCATCATCTTTCTGATAAATGCTATAACTGGTTCGTTCTAGTAACGAGTACAAAGAAGACGGGCGGTAAAAACCGCCGTGTCATCTAATAACAAATTAAGATATAGCCTTTCTCAAAAAGATGAGGTATAATTGACAGCTTATATAACCGCTTAAACCAAGAGGGCTGAAGCCCAACAACATACCTCATCTTTCTGAGAACCGCTATATGACTGACAGCTTACATAACCAGTTCAACCAAGAGGGCTGAAGCCCAACAACGTACCTCATCTTTCTGATAACCGCTATAGATAAAGTTTTTCTACCAGTTGAGCCAAACGTTTCATCGCAGTTTCAATTTCATCATTTGTCGCAGTCAAACTAATCCGCAAACACTCGTGCTTGTGCTGCCAATCTTCCCGCAAACCTGGGAAGAAAGAACTTCCCGGCACGACAATTACGCCGACTTTCTTCAATTCTTGATACATTTCCCAATCAGTCATTGGCAAATCTTTGAGCCACAACCAGGCAAAGATTGCTCCTTCGCCTCGGTGCAAGAACCATGGCAAATCCTTCGGCATTGCGTGTTCTAGCGTGCTTTCAACTACTGCAAATTTGCTTTGATAGTACGGGCGAATTACGTTGAGGGAAATGTCGGCTAGGGCGCCGGACTTAATGGCCCTAGCTGCGATCGCCTGTCCGTATCTCGGCGAGTGAATGCACATATTGGTCTGAAAAGATTCTAATATTTGAATAATTCCTTCATCGCCGATCGCAATTCCGATTCTTTCACCCGGTAATCCGGCCTTCGACAAACTCATGCAGTGGACGATATTGCCGCCGAAAATCGGCTTCATTTCGGTAAAGTTCAAGGCGGGGAAGGGAGGCCCGTAGGCGGAATCGACTAACACCGGCACGTCGAAAGCGGCTGCTAAATTGGCTATTTTCTGCACTTCGTCGTCGGTGAGGACGTTGCCGGTGGGGTTGCAGGGACGGGAAAAGATGACGCAACCGCTGGTTTCATCAATGGAAAGTTGGCTGAAATCCGGGCGATATTTGAATCGGTGGGCGGCTGCATCAATATCTAGCGTGGGTTTGCAGGCGATGACTGCTTCGGGAATTAGGCTGACGCCGCCGTAACCGGTGTAGTCTGGGCTTAACGGAAGGACGATCGACTTTAGGTTGCGGATTTGAGATTTCGGATCGGAAGTGTCGGCGACTGGTGTGGTGTAGCCTCCGAAAGCGTTGGCTGCGTAGAAGTAGATTGATTGACTTCCGGGAGTAATTAGGATGTTGCGATCGGTCAAATTGAGGTTGTAACGCTGGTTAAAATCGGCCAATACTGCATCGATAAACGGCTGATAACCTTGGCTGGAACCGTAGCGACAAACGACTTCGCCGTATTCGGGACTCGATAAAAGTTCCGCAGTGCAATCGCGCCACAATTGCTCGACTTCCGGCAAAATCACCGGATTTCCGGCGCTTAAGTTGATAAATTCCTGCCCGTGGCCGGATCTGAGTGTTTCTATAATATCTTTCATAATTGCCCGAACTCCTGTGAGTTGAGACATTTGAGTGCCAAATTGAGTGAGGGCAGGGTTCATGATGCGGCGAGGATGATAGAGGTTGATGGTTTATTTATGATAGCTTTTGTGCGATCGGGTCAAGACTTACGTATCGATCGCGTATTATGTCATTGCGAGGAACGTTAGCGTAAGCGATCTCTTATGAAAGCGATCGCAGCATCTGTTTTTGATGGGTTTTGGGTAGGGTTGAGGGCGTGGTTTGGTTCGATCGGGCGATCGAACAATATTTTTTGCTTAGTTTCCGTGAACCGGTAGGTGTTAAAATAGAGGTATGAAATTTTTTTGCTCAAACTCATGTTCCGCAAGGATTTGATGCCCCTCTTCTGAAAAAACGATTCACGGAAAGTCTGGAAGCTTTACAGGATAACGTTTTGGAGTGAGTATGAAAAATTGGGGATTGACAAGCCGAAGGCTAGAATGGTACTTTAGTTTTAGATTCACGGAACTGCACCTTGAAAACCAAATACAGCAAGGCTTCTGGAGCGGGCCGCCGGAAAACCCATAAATCCCTATCAGGGATTGAAACTAAACTCTCGATCGGCATCTGATAGAATTGCAGGCCGGAAAACCCATAAATCCCTATCAGGGATTGAAACTGGAGGAGGTAAAGGATTTGCGATCGATCGTATTCCCGGAAAACCCATAAATCCCTATCAGGGATTGAAACGAAAACCGAGTGGATTTTGGAAGAAACAACCAACGCCGGAAAACCCATAAATCCCTATCAGGGATTGAAACGTCTTTATTGTTGAGATAGCTGTCTCCGACCAGTTCGGGCCGGAAAACCCATAAATCCCTATCAGGGATTGAAACCAACGCCCTATTGACTCTCGGTTCGCTTACCCAGGCCGGAAAACCCATAAATCCCTATCAGGGATTGAAACTACCGCAGCTTTGGCCGTGCTTTCGATCGTATTCTTGAGCCGGAAAACCCATAAATCCCTATCAGGGATTGAAACAAAGCAATCGGCATATTTACCTACCTAAATTAAAATGCCGGAAAACCCATAAATCCCTATCAGGGATTGAAACGCGACCCCGAGGAGGTCGAACAAATTCGATGCAGAGCCGGAAAACCCATAAATCCCTATCAGGGATTGAAACGAAATGACAGATGCGTCGCCAGCGCTCGGCTTAATTACGCCGGAAAACCCATAAATCCCTATCAGGGATTGAAACGTGATGCAGAGAAGTGTGAGCTATTGCGAAAAGGTAGGCCGGAAAACCCATAAATCCCTATCAGGGATTGAAACGAAGCAATTCCATCGAGTGGAAAAACCACTGAGTGGAAAATCGAGCCGGAAAACCCATAAATCCCTATCAGGGATTGAAACCCAAAGTTGCCCTCATTGCGGAGCGCCTATTGCTGGCCGGAAAACCCATAAATCCCTATCAGGGATTGAAACATGCAACTGCTAAATAATTCCGAGTGTGGCTTCCGGTGTCGCGCCGGAAAACCCATAAATCCCTATCAGGGATTGAAACCATGCGATCGCCACTCACACTTGTATCAGCTTTTTGCCGGAAAACCCATAAATCCCTATCAGGGATTGAAACTTTTGGAAACAAAAATGCTGTTGCTGTTACTGAGCCGGAAAACCCATAAATCCCTATCAGGGATTGAAACTGGATATGGCAATTATAATCGGCAAACCTCATATGCCGGAAAACCCATAAATCCCTATCAGGGATTGAAACAGTACGATTCTTTGGGTTTTTGGTTTCCCGGTTTTGCCGGAAAACCCATAAATCCCTATCAGGGATTGAAACGTGGTAGCTGCCACAGCCTTAATTGTTTCTGTTCGCCGGAAAACCCATAAATCCCTATCAGGGATTGAAACTTGACTTTTATCGAAGTCTGACAACGTAGCGCCCGCTAGCCGGAAAACCCATATTTCCCTGTCTAGGGCTTGAAACGGCGGTAAAACGTAAGCCCCCGCGAGAAAACCGCAAAATCCCGATCGCGAATCCAAACCAGATTAAAATAATCGAGTCAACTTGACTTGATTTTTTAATTCCCATGCGTATTTGGCAAGCCGATTTCTACCGCCGCCCTCTCCGAGACGAAACCGGCAAACCATTGTGGGAACTCCTCATCTGCGACTCCGCACAAACATTTCAATTTAGCGCCCTTTGCCGGCAGTCGGAAGCCAACTCCCATTGGCTAGCCGCCCAATTCCAGCAAGTTCAAACCCAGAAATTGCCCGACATCATCCAAGTATTTAGACCTCAATCTCTCAGTTTAATCGAAGCAGCGGGCAAAGTTTTGGGCGTCAAAGTAGAAGCAACTCGGCGCACCGCCGCCCTCAAAACCCTGCTGCAACAACGCGATCGAGAATATTCCAGTCTGCCTAATTATACTAATGAAGCTTATCGGGCGATCGACCTAGAAACTCCTCCACCCATCCCCCTACCCGAAAATCTCTGGGGCGATACCTGGCGTTTTGCATCCCTACCGGCGGGCGACATCCTAGAAGCCATCCAAGGGCGTCCCATCCCCATCTTAGAAATGCCCGAATTGCTATTACCCCTGAACTTGGGTTTAGCCTCAACAGTACCCGTACCCGGAGTAGTAATTGACGGCGGGCGACAGTCAATGCGCCTAGCTAGATGGCTTCAGGAAGCCAAACCCTTCGCCTTGAACTATATCGCCGGAGCTCCCGACGGATTGATATTGGAAGCTGGATTAGCCGATCGATGGGTTGTCGCCACCTTTGAAGATAGCGAAGTAAAAGCCGCCGCCGAAACTTACCAACAGCGCAAACAATCGAGTAAAGGATTGCATTTTCTCTTAGTCCAGCCCGATGATAGCGGCATGACTTATACAGGCTTTTGGCTGCTAAATTTTAATTAATAATACCAATCCTAAATCTTTAAGGTACGTTGTTGGGCTTCAGCCCTCTTTAGATATATAGATAAAGAGCGCTGAAGCGCAACAACGTACCTTTTTCTATTGACAATAAATTTTTGAGAAACAAACCAAACATTTATTGTGTAGCAATCTTTTTCCAAAAATCGTATTAAATGCGGTACAGCTTACAAGCATGAAAAAAATTTGCTAAGCACCAAATTTTGTGGTGCCGAGCAAAACAGAGGTTGTTTCCTCAAATCTTGTCGGTGCGTCGCTACGAGATTTTGAATCTTTTTTAGGGATTATTCATAGCGACACACCCTACAAACACTTTTGGCTGCTAAATTTTAACTCGCAATAGTTAATGCCGAATCCTGGACATCCGCAGCCAGTAAAACTTTAACAAAACGATCGCCCTTTCTAGCTGCGGACAAATGAAACTATCCGAGATTATCTTATTTTTTATTTCAAAATTCGATCGCCAAAATCAGATGATCTCCCGAAAATAACTGCCAGCAGATACAGACTGAAGCACCCTTTTTAAAAGTCTATCTATTCCACAACCAGAATCAATCCATCTTGGATGCCCTGATGCACTCGGTTAATCTGACACCGATCCTTTTCGTTGAGACGGTTTGTCGAAAGCATTGCAGACTTCAGCAGCCGCCTGTCGAGAGGCGTAATTTGGCGGAAAGCAAAGATTCGTTGGACGATCGCCTCGATCGCGATCTTAGGTACGCTAGCAGAACTGACTGTCATTTTTTTAACACCCTGAAAATAGATAACAGAACCCTGTACCTTTATTTTTAAAGATTTTGTAAAGATACATTGTGATTAAGATCATACATATCTTGTGACAAAACAGTGTATAAACGATCGCAATCGCTATAAAAATTAAATTATTTTAACGCAAACTTAACAATAGCTCGATAGAATCAATGTTGTAAAACTGAGGCAGAGGGTAAAATGGCACAGGCAAAAATCGGCATTATCGGCGGCAGCGGTTTGTATAAAATGGAAGCCCTCAAGGATGTTGAAGAGGTAAAAATCGATACACCTTTTGGCGCGCCATCTGATGCAGCCATTGTGGGAACCTTAGACGGTACGCCCGTTGCATTTTTGGCCAGACACGGCCGCAATCACACTTATTTGCCCTCGGAAGTCCCCTATCGGGCAAATATCTATGCCATGAAGAGTCTAGGAGTTGAGTATTTAATCTCAGCGTCGGCGGTTGGTTCCCTAAAAACAGAGGCCAAACCTTTAGATATGGTAGTGCCAGATCAGTTTATCGATCGCACAAAAAATCGAGCTTCTACATTTTTCGGAGAAGGAATAGTCGGTCACATCACCTTCGGCGATCCGATTTGCGGCGAATTGGCTAAAGTGTTGGTAAGCGCGATCGAATCCTTGAACCTCGCCGACGTTTCCCTGCATCGCGGCGGCACCTACGTCTGCATGGAAGGCCCCGCATTTTCCACAAAAGCAGAATCAAATCTTTACCGCAGTTGGGATGCGACAGTCATCGGGATGACTAATTTACCCGAAGCAAAATTAGCCAGAGAAGCAGAGATTGCCTACGCAACTCTAGCATTAGTTACCGATTACGACTGCTGGCATGAAGAACACGACAGCGTAACAGTAGAAATGGTAATCGCCAACTTGCACCGCAATGCAGAAAATGCCCAAAAAGTAATTCAAGAAACTGTGCGGAGGCTAACCGAAAATCCCCCTGTTTCTGAGGCACATTCCGCTTTGAAATATGCAATTCTGACTCCACTGGACAAAGTACCTCCCGCAACCAAGGAGAAAATGGGTTTGCTATTGCAGAAATATTTGTAGGGGATAGGGAATAGGGCATCGGGCATGGGGCATCGGGCATCGGGCATCGGGCATCGGTTATTAGTTATTAGTTATTAGTTAATTGCTAACAATTACCAATTTCTAAATTCCTAATGCCCAATCCCCTGGGAAGGCCGATGCCCTGGGAAGGCCAATGCTTTTCGGCCCTGGGAAGGCCTTCTTCCCAATGCCCAATGCCCAATGCCCAATTCCCTGCGCGGGGCAATGCCCAATGCCCAATGCCCAATGCCCAATGCCCAATGCCCAATGCCCAATGCCCAATTAACCGATCAACTGTTTAAACGCATCATGTTCGCGAAGTTTTTCTAAATCTGCTTCAGTTTTTGCCAACTCTTTGCACAAATTCGGATTGAGATTCAGGGCGCGCTTTAAATTTTCAATTGCTAAATCAATTTTACCTTGGAGCGCATAACATCGGGCTTTATTGTACCATATTCTGTAAAAATCAGGTCGAATTTTAGCAGCATTGTCGTAGGACTCGATCGCCGCTTCGTACTTTTGCAATTTGGACAGTGCCACGCCTCGATTGTTCCAAGCGTCAGTATAATCTTTTTTGACTTGTAGGGCTTGATTGTACGAAATTACTGCTTGTTCGTATTCCTGCATTTTGGAAAACGCAACGCCTCGGTTGTTCCAAGCGTCGGCGTAATCGGGTTTAGCTTGGATGGCTTGTTCGTAACAGCCGATCGCCTCCGGGTACTTCTGCAACTCCAACAATACCACGCCTCGGTTGTTCCAAGCGTCGGGATAGGTCGGGCGAATTGTGGTAGCTTGTTCGTAGGATGCGATCGCCTCGGGATACCGCTGCATTCGAGTCAGCACAACTCCCCGATTGTTCCAAGTATCGGCTAAATCCGGCTGAATTTGCAGTGCTTGATTGTAAGCTGCGATCGCATCTTCATAGCGGTTTTCAAAGAAACAAGCATCTCCCTGTTTGGCATAGTCGGCTGCCGTCAATAACTGTTGATAATTGCCGTAGTTAACCGGAGCAAATTCTTGAATTTGGGCATCCGGTAATAACAAATCTGTTTCTACATCTGCTGGGTGATTTTGGTATTGAATTTCACCTAAGATACTTTCAGCATCGGAAATTAATAGTTTTAATTGAGAGATGGTATCGTAGTGGAGACTTTCGATTTCTTGGCGAGCAATTGTTGTCTGCTTGGACAATTTGCCCAACAAAAACCAAACAATGACTCCGGCTGCTGTCGGAAACAAAGTTAAGGCAATTACCAACCCATTTAGCAGCAGGCCCGTGCGCCCAAAAGCAATGTCCACTTCTTCTTGAACTCGATCGCGAATTTCGTCTTTGAGTTGCTGCTGGGGCAATTCCTGCTGAATTAACAGTCCCCCAGCCTTCGCTTGGGATGCAGAAACCTTACTGGTACAGAGTAAAATAATCAAAAGGGCGATCGGGCTAATACTTGTTCTAAAAATACTTGACAAACGCATTGCCTTAGTGATACGCACCTGATTTGCGATTTTCATATCTCAAGAAATGCTGGTAAAGATGATCTCAGCCTAGCCGATTTGTTCAAAAACTATTAAATACAGGATATCTATTGTGCAGCCTTCTCCGATTAAGTGTTTGACGCAAGAATTGCTAGACGAAGTTGCAGCTTCCTCTCGCAGCAATCCCCGCGGGCGACAAAACTACAATTTCCACGATTTGTCAGAAAAGGTGCAGCGGTTTGTCAACGTGCTGCAAATGGGTACTTACGTGCGCCCTCACCGCCACCTGCGCGCCCCGGAAGTTAACGGTTTTGAGTTTTTTGTCGTGATTCAAGGAGAAGTGGGTATTCTGATTTTGAACGAAGACGGTCAAATTTTGCGATCGTTCCGAGTTAGCGCAACCGGGCCCACTCGCGCTGTGGAACTTCCAGAGGGCACTATTCACACGTTGGTAGCTTTGGCTGCGGATACTGTGATTTTGGAGTTCAAGGAAGGGCCCTATGAGGTGGCGGCGGATAAAGACTTTTTGCCCGATTTTCCCGCTGAGGGTACTGAGGCGGCGCGGGAATTAGTTTTGATTTGGGAAGCAGAATTTAAATAAGAAGGAAGAAGGAAGAAGGAAGAAGGAAGAAGGAAGAAGGAAGAAGGAAGAAGGAAGAAGGAAGAAGGAAGAAGGAAGAAGGAAGAAAATTAAGGGTTTCAGCAATTAAGAACGTACTAATTCTTGGTCGCAGTTGCCCAATGCCCAATGCCCAATGCCCAATGCCCAATGCCCAATGCCCAATGCCCAATGCCCAATGCCCAATGCCCAATGCCCCATGCCCAATGCCCAATGCCCAATGCCCCATGCCCAATGCCCAATGCCCAATGCCCAATGCCCAATGCCCCATGACTACTAACTAATGAATCTAATTGTTGTCATCCGATTGTATAAATCTGGGGCGGTGCGAATGATTTTTCTGAGAAGTTCATCTGTTACCCAAAAGACGATGGGAAAGGAAAACTTTTTGCTGAACTCGCTGCATACTAGATTGGTAGAACTTAGCAATCGATCGATCGACTCCACTGACTCCAAACCGAGAATCATTAAAGCTGGAGGCTTTGCGCCGTCTACTTCTGTGGCGATTGTCGTGTAGAGAGATGTCGCCGATTTTGGCACAAACAGTTGCTGCGGTTTCTGGGTGCAAGTTGCTTGGAGGCGATCGACTATTTGCTGCCGCAAAGCCAGGGAGTTGCAGTGGACTAAAACGAAAGAAAAGTAACCTTGAGAAAGACGGATAGCCCGAACTAAAGTTGAGAACGACCGCTCGTTATATTTGGCTGAGTCGTACCTCGCTGGATCGTTTTGATCTGTATTTTCTGAGCAGTTCTCGGCAAACATAAATTGCAGTTCTGTTCTCTAGTTTTAGGGATTTTCTAGATTAAATAATTTTTATAAATAAAATATGAAGATCGAACAAAAAAAATTGGAAAATGTTCCGGCGATCTTACCACTGCTTGAAATTAACATCAATAGTGCGATCGACAGATTTTTCTGCACCCGAGCTAAACGGATATAATACAATCAAACCCAACAATGAAATGTATTTAAAAATACAAAAAAATTATCCCCGCTCAAATGTAGTTAAAAATACAAAAAAATCATCGGCTATTTTCAGCTAGGGGCAAAGTAAACCAAAAAATTGCCCCTTTACCGTGACTGCTAATTACCCCAATTTGCCCGCCGTGAGCGCCAATAATTTGCCTGCACAGGTATAAGCCCAAACCCAAACCGACGGAGTGTCTGGATTGATTGCCCCTAACGTAAAGGTCAAAAAGATGTTCGCACTGTTCCGGCAATATTCCCACTCCGTCATCTTCAACGGTACAGTAAATCATACTTGGGGAATGGGGAATTGGGAATTGGGAATGGGGCATTGGTAATTTATCGATATCTGGTTTCGATTCACTTTGATTTATGATATTTTTTCCCCTAGGGATTACTTTAGCAAAAATTTTCAAATTTAGTCCGGGAAGATTGTGTTTCAAAGCATTAGAAATTAAATTAGAGAAAACGCGCCACAACTGAGTATAGTCAGCATTCACTGCGGGCAAATCATCTGGCACTAAATTTGTAAAAGTAGCTTGAGCATCATTGATTAAAGGCTCCAAATCAGCCGCCGAAGCTTTCACTAGCGCTCTCAAATCTACTCCTGTGCAGTGCAGAACCAAACCGCGCAATTCCCCAGCATGAACTTCCAACAGCGAATTTATTAACCGCAATTGCTGCTCGCTACCTTGAATCATCCGCTCCAAAACAGAACGGGGAATTGCTATCGAATCCCCCGTTTTTGTCTTCCAATTTTTCAGCACCATTAACATTCCCGCTACCGGATTTCGCAAGTCGTGTGAAAGAGCGTGAATAAACAGCCGCTGCGATTCTTGGGCCTGTTTGCGCTGCGTGATATCCTCAATTAAACCCTCATAATAAAGCACGGAGCCGCTGCTATCCCGTACCACCCGCGCTTTCTCCGATATCCAGACAATACTGCCGTCTGAGCGATAAATTTGCGACTCAAAATCCGATACTGTGTTGCTTTGCTCGATCGATCGCAAAAACTGATTTCTGCGTACAGGATCGACATACAACTGTCGCTCAATATCAGTAAACTTTGCCGTCACTTCTTCCGGGGAATCGCAGCCGTAAATCCGCGCCAAAGCTGGATTAGCCGTAATGTAGCGCCCCTCGGGAGTGCTTTGAAAAATTCCCTCGCCGGCATTCTCAAAAATGCTGCGGTACTTCGCCTCAGCCACTTCCAACTGCTGGTAAGCAGATTCCAACTCGCGCCTGGTACTAAACTCTTTCCGTTGCAGGCATTCGTACCAATAAACCGACAAATCGCAGATCAAACAAAACCAAAACAAATATAAGTAAAACCCGCTCAGCCGAAAAGTAGTATACTTAGCAAAACTTAGATTTAAAATTAAATTTATGCCAACGTGGCAGAACAAAACGCCGAGCTGAGAAATCAGGTGAAGGCGCCAGCGGACGGGCATCAGTGTCGCTTGAGTGAGAAACGCTAAACTCCAAGTTAAAAGTGGTAAGTCTCCGATTTTTGCTGCGGCTAATCCAAGCTGTACAACGACTGTTAACGACCACGAAAAACCCAAAAATAGTAAACCGGGATAGCGTTTTCCGATCGAGGTTTTTTGCAACACCAAACAAGTCAGCAAGCCAAATTGTATAGCAGCGCTAGTGTACAAATAAACAATTTTAAATTCCCGGGGAGCGAAGATTGCTTCGCCCAGAAGATAGACAATTATTGTGAAGGCAAAAAAGATGGCAATTCGGACAGCAGGGCTCAGCCGATCTCGCAGGAAGCGATCGCGCCACACCTCGTAAACCGTTAACGCCTGAACTGATTTTTCATGGCCAGGATAAAACATACGATTTTGGATTTTGGATTTTGGATTTTGGATTGAAGAATTGAAGACTGAATAATTGAATAATTGAAGATTTAATAATTGGGTTAATAGCGATTGTCTGAGTTGAATCAGCCCTCATATGATGTCCAGTCGATTGACCGCGATAAAATAGGTTCGTAGTGTGGACTTTAGTCCGCTCTTTTTGCGGACTAAAGTCCACACTACGAACCGTTTTTGTTATGGTAATCGCTCGGACATCATATCAAACGGATACAAGCGCCCGACTGTTGTCGTGGAGAAATTAAAATTTTAGACTAAGAGTTAAACCTCCCACATTCATCTGTGAAGTAAATTAAAAATCTAAAATCTAAAATCTAAAATCGACTGACAGTCGGTAGCGAAAACCAGAAAGTCGAGCCACCTCCGGGAGTGGTTTCGACGCCGATGAAGCCGCCGTGAGCTTTGATAATTTGCTTGGAGAGGTAAAGCCCCAAACCCAGCCCTGTTAATTGTCGGCTATTGGGGTCTTGAACGTAAAGTTCAAACAGAGATTCCCGCTGTCTAGCACTGATTCCGACTCCATTGTCTGTTACAGTGCAGCGAACCATTTTTACGGTGACATCGGGCAATTTGCCACCTGTATTCCCAATTTGACCCTGATAGCGGGGCAGTTGGCAACTGCCGTCGAGGTGAAATTTGGCCCGGGTTTCTTGATTTTTTGGGGTGTCGAACATCCCCGTGCGATCGCCCGCAGCAGATGACAGGTTAGGGATACAGCGGGCGACGAAATTATTTCGGGAGGTGAAAACCTGTGTATTTTCTGCAAAAATCAGTGCTTTTTCTACTTCAATTACCTCGGCTTTAAAAGTTATATTGACTCCCGGATGATTGTGCTTGATAGCATTGGTTAGGAGATTTTCCAGAACTCGCTGCAAGTGTTTGCTGTCGGCATTGACTTGTGGCAAATCTGCGGGTATTTCCAAAGTCAAAGTTGCTTGATTTTTTGCCAGCATTGGTTCTAACTCAGCAACAATTGCGGAAGTTAAAGACTGCAAATGCAGCGGTACTGTATTTAGGACAATACCTTGAACTTCGCTAGCGTGAGCGTCGAGTAAGGCATTAACCATTCTCAACTGGTGTTCGCTAGCTTCAACGATCCGCTTCAAGATCGATCGAGAAACCGCAATATGCTCTAGAGAGTCAGAGGCCGATTTGTTGAGCAAATTTTTCAGCAGGATTAACATTCCCATAACTGGAGTGCGGAGATTGTGAGAAACTGCGTGCAAAAATAAATCTTTGAGGCGGTTGCTTTCTTGCAGTTCGTGCATTTTTTGCTGCAATTGGCGGGTGCGTTCCTCCACTTGAGATTCCAAGTTGGCATTGAGATCTTTTACTTGCTGCAAAAGTTGGGCTGAAGAGAGGGCGATCGCGACTTGGGTAGCCAGTTTTTCTAACAAATCAATTTCAAATTCTTGCCACTGGCGGGGCCCAGAACACTGGTTGACGGCCAAGATCCCGAACAATTCTTCCCCGAGGAAGATCGGCACAGTTAAGGTCGCCCGAATTTGATAGTCGCTGTACAATTTGGCAATGATGTTGCTGACTTGCACCGTAGCAGTATCGGAGACTACTCGGACGAGGTTGTTAGCATAAAAAGCTTTCTGCTTTTCGATAAAACTTTCGTCAGCGAGCACCCATCCTATAAGAGAAGGACATTCCACAGCGACAGACTCAGCAACAACTTTGCCGCGCGCCGGGCTAGCCAAATTTGCCCCGCCTCCGTCCATAATACCGATGAACACCCGGTCTGCCTTGAAAAATTGCCGGACTTCGGCAACAGTAGTGTTGAGAATTGCTTCGAGATCGAGGGAGTGGCGAATTCTCAGGGCCATTTCTGAGAGCAACCGATCGCGCTCCGAGGATGTTCGCAAAGCCGCTTCTGTGCGGTGGCGATCGGTAACGTCTTGGACTGTGGCGGCGATGACGTTAGAATTAATTGCCGACTGTTCGCAGACAGTGCGCTCAGAGCCGTCGGCGAGTACAATTCGATAGTTAATGCAATAGGATTTGCGCTCAAATATCGCTTGACATTGCGATCGCGCCACCAATTCTCTATCATCTGGATGTACCGCCTGCAAAAAAACTTCTGGTGTTGGTTTCACAGTTCCCGGAGCCAAACCCAAGAGGCGATAAAGTTCATCCGACCACCGCAATTCGATATTGGATATATGATGTGCTGCGGCTTCTGCACAGTTTGTAGTTGTGGCGACGGCGGCGCAATTTAAATCCCAATTGCCCAATTGAGCGATGCGCTGAGCGTTAGCTAAACTAGCGTGAGCGTCGCGCAACATGGCCGCGGTTCGGTGTACCTCAACCAGAGCTTGCTGGCGTTCAGCGACAGCAGCAGCCAACATCAGGGCGACAATGGCGATCGTAGCAGTAAAAGCTTGTAAAAATAAAACCGCCTGTTGCAAATTTTCGCTTTTGACCAGAAACGGGCCGGCTCCCTGCACAGCTCCCAAAATCGCGATGCAAGAGACGATCGAATAAGCAAAAATTGCTCCCTGCTGTTGAAACCGCAGGGCAGCCCAAACTATGAAAGGAAAAGGCAAATATTCCAGCGGATAAAGAGCACTCGCCCCCTTTGTTTTACAACAAAAAACTAGCCAACTCACGCTCAACAGCAGAACAAATAAAATGAGTGCTTCTAAATAATCAGAAATTAAAAATATAATATTATAGCGATTTCTGGCTTTATTTGATATAGTTAAATAATGAGCAGTTAGCGATTGATAATTAGCAATTGATGATTCATAATTAGCAACTGGCAATTGGCACTTTAGCCAGTTAAACAATGATAAAAAGTCAGTAATAATCGGAGGATTTATGGGAGATTTAAAACTTTTAATAGCGTGGTGTAAAGTCAGCAACACTGGCGTGACAATTAAAATTCCCATGCCGTCTCCGAGCCACGTAGTCCACCAGTTGCGAGAGAAATTGCTCCACTGAGCCCAACCAAAAAAGCACGTACCCAAGTTGCCGAGTGCAGAACCGAGCAAAGTAGACCCGATGACAGCGCCCGCCACCAAACCCAGAACATCTCGCAGTCGATCGAGCTTAGTACAAAATCCGAGCCGGGCGAGTACAGCCTCCCCAGCCAGCGCTTGCAGGGTGACGCTAAAAGCCGATGTCACAATGACGGGGGAGGGTATACCCGCGGCGAAGGTAGAGTTTAACAGTACCGAACCGAGGGCAATTCCCGGCCACATCCGCCGCCCTTGTAGCAGCACTGCCGCCAGAGCAATGCCTGCAGGTGGCCACACTGGGGAGGCTTCGGCTTTCACCAGTCCCAGTATGGACGCTGCGAGTTTTCCGGTGACAAAGTAGGCCAGGGCCAGGATGCTGGCGTGCAGAAGGGGACGAGTCCGGCGGTTGAGCAGTTTCATTTTTTGTGCGATCGAATCCTCCATTGCTATTTTTTAATTTAGGCGAATTTGGGCGATCGAGCTTCCTCCAGACGAATCACCTGACTGGGGGAAGGGTTCAACAGTTGACAGTTGACAGTTGACAGTTGACAGTTGACAGTTGGGGGAGAGGGGGAGATTGGGGAAGATTGGAGGAGATTGAGAGAGATTAGGAAAATATTCCTTTTTCCTTCTTCCTTACTTCTTTCCTTCTTCCTTCTTACAACTTCGATCGGACTTTCATCCGTTACATCCGTTACATCCGCTACAGAATCCGTTGCCGAACTTCCTTCTTCCTTCTATTAAAATCCAAAACCCCGCTTACCATCGGGCTTAGTAGTCAACCAATTTGTCTTTGCACTTGCGAGTTGTTCCTCAGTAACTGTAGCGTCAGTTAGATTCGCGCCGCACAAATTCGCACCCCGCAAATTCGCCTTGCTCAAATAAGCGCCCGTCAAATCAGCACCTCGAAAATCCGCACCTTCAAAATTAGCAGTGCTGCAATAAGCTTCAGTCAAATTTGCCGATCGCAAATTTGCCTTCACCAACCTCGCGTGGCCCAAATTCGCCCCCGACAAATCCGCTGCTTGCAAATTTGCCTTCACCAACCTAGCCTGATAAAAATTTCCCCCCGCCAACTGCGCTTTTGGCAATTGCAAACCCGACAGTTCGCAGTCAGCAAAATCGCGTTTACCTTTAAAATATGCCGCTCGCAAGCTGTTACTTTCCCACTTTACAACCGCTTTCGTTACCTTTTGTCCTGCTAAATTGCCATTGGACAAGGCCGCAGTTCCGAAAGTTCTGCCAGACTCAGCCAAAGTCCGGGAAACTCTCGGCTGCATCCCTGTATTTCCCGATTGACTGAAGGAAGTTCTAGTGCGGATGCTTTGCTTCGATCGCAAATCTCGATCGTTTTTCATCTGGGGCGAAGGCAACGAAGTAGCATCACTATTAAATATCGTTGGTTCTTCAACCGTGCGGCCACCTGCGTTGAATTGAGTTGTCAAGCCGTTGCAAAGATCTGCGTCTTCAAATTCGCCATTCAGAGCTTTGACGACATCTCCTGTCGATTGAAAGCGATGGCCGACCATGGGCTTGAGCATTTTCTCAAGAATCCGCGCAAAATTTGGGCTCACCTGAACGTGGGGCTGCCAAACAATTTCGCCAGTTACCGCATCAAAATCTAAATCTTTGGGAGACTTTGCTGTCAGCAAATACAAACAAGTCATGCCCAAGGCGTAGATGTCGCTGGCAAATATCGGCCGCAGCGCCATTTGTTCGGGGGGAGCAAAACTAAACGTACCAACTGAAAATTTCGTGTTGGCGCTTTGGTCGGCGGGGTCTAATAATATTGTTTGGCTAACTTGGTCTTTAACCGCTCCGAAATCAATCAGAACCAAGTGATTGTCTTGAGCGCGGCGAATAATATTTGCGGGTTTAATGTCTCTGTGAATTACTCCTTGGCTGTGGACGTATTGCACTACCGAGAGAATTTCTAATAGAAAATTTTTAACATCTGATTCATTGAAACGCCCTGATTGTTTGACTTCTTGTTTCAAAGTCGAGCCTTTAACATACTCTTGAACTAAGTAAAATTGCTGTTCGGTTTCAAAATAATCTAACAGCCTCGGCACTTGCGGGTGATCGCCGAGTTGGCCGAGGGTTTTCGCTTCTCGCTTGAATAATTCCCGCGCCATTTCTAAAACTCGCGGCGACGAACTACTGGGTCGGAGTTGCTTGACCACGCAACTCGGTTGACCAGGCAAAGAGATGTCTTTTGCCAGAAATGTAGCTCCAAAACCTCCTTGTCCTAAAGGTTCAATGACTTGGTAGCGAGCGCGCAGCAATAACCGCGCACCACAGGTCTGACACTGGAGAATAGAGTCAGGAGGGTTTTGAGGATGTGGACAGCCCGGATTTACGCAGTAGCTCATGTTGATTGAGTTTGCCTATATTTTTCTGATTTTGCTCTGGCGATCGCTCGACTGCACAAATTCCCTTAAACCGCATCTGCTAGAAATACAGCTCTATCAGTTGCCGGCGGGCCGTGCTGCGGCGTGCGAATTGGAATTGCACCTAAGTCTTTTAGGCCGATATCTTTTCCCTATTTTAATTATCTCGTTGCTGTGAGTTTTTGCGGTAGATTATCCTTGAAGATAGTTTAAAGACTTGCTAAAGTTGTCCTTTTTTATGTAAAGTCTTTCTAAACTTAAGTGCTTTTTGCGCTGTTAGATGTTTCTAGCATACCTCATTCTCTGATTGAGAATGTTACTCATCCCACAGCAGACATCGATCGAAAGGGCGATCGCTCGTTTTTGCTGATATCTACCACAATAGTCTTGACAAATCTTAATTAGTATGGTATGAAAAGTTTTCCCGAATAAATTCTCGGACAGCACAGTCGAAGCCCGCCGGCGTAGACTAATGACGAATAACTACCGAGCACTGACAACAAACTACTGACAAAATTATGCGTATTTCTCTAAACTGGCTGCGGGAATTGGTCGATGTGACGAGTTCCCCGGAAGAATTAGCCGAAACCCTGACAATGGCAGGATTTGAAGTCGAAGAAATCGAAGACAGGCGTGCATGGGCCGACGGCGTAGTATTGGGCAAAATAGTCGCCTGCGAACAACATCCCAACGCTGACAAATTGAGAGTTTGTCAAGTTGATGTCGGCAAACCTGAACCCTTAAATATTGTGTGCGGGGCACCCAATGCGAGGGCGGATATTTATGTACCTGTAGCCGTTGTCGGTACTTTTTTATCGACGATCGATCTGAAAATTAAACCTGCTAAATTGCGGGGTGTTCCTTCGGAAGGAATGATTTGCTCTCTCGCCGAATTGGGATTGTTGAAGGAATCAGCAGGAATTCATATCTTTGATCTAGAAAATCCCGAATTAGGCAGCGATATTCGTCCGCTTTTAGGTTTAGATGATGTGATTCTAGACTTGACAGCAACTGCGAACCGTGCAGATGCTTTAAGCATGGTGGGTGTAGCCCGGGAAGTGGCAGCACTAACTGGCGCAAGTTTGAGAATTCCGACAACTAATGATGTGGCGATTCATGGCGAAAAAAGTCCGAATTTGGCAGTAGAAATATCGGAACTGCAAGGCTGCCCGATTTATATTGGTACCGAAATTTCAGGGGTAAAAATTGCACCGTCTCCGGCTTGGTTACAACAGCGGTTGCAGGCGGCGGGAGTGCGGCCGATTAGTAATGTGGTTGATGTTACTAATTACATTTTACTGGAATGGGGACAACCGCTGCACGCTTTCGATCGCGATCGACTGCAATCTTTCACCGGTACTTCTGACATCAGCATCGGCGTGCGCTTTGCCAAACCAGGCGAATCCTTCAAAACCTTGGACGGACAAAACCGCAATTTGCAACCTCAAAACCTGTTAATTACTGCTAGTGACAAACCCGTAGCCTTAGCTGGGGTAATGGGTGGCGAAGACACGGAAGTGCACGAAGGTACGCAAAATTTAGTCTTAGAAGCTGCCATTTTCGACCAAGCAACGATTCGGCGTTCTGCCCGCGCCCAAGGCCTGCGGAGTGAGGCTTCGATCCGCTACGAACGGGGTGTGAATCAGGCAGCTTTAACGACGGCTTGCGATCGCGCTATTGCCCTAATTTTGGAGTTGGCTGGCGGGACTGCGACGGTGCAAAAAACGGCGAGTTCGGGGGAAGATTTGAGTTTTTTGCGATCGATCGAATTGCGTCTAGATCGCATAAACTTGGTGTTAGGACAGTTAAAAAGAGGAGCAACCGGCGGTTCTCCCTATCTGGAACCGGAGGAAGTAAAAAATATCCTCACAGCCCTGGGCTGCGAAGTGGCTGCGACGGAAAAAGCACGAGTATTTGCGATAACTGTTCCGCCTTACCGCTACCGGGATTTAGAAAGGGAAATTGATTTAATCGAAGAAGTCGCGAGACTCCACGGTTACGACAATTTCTGCGATACTTTACCCAGCGAAACAGAACCCGGTTATCTATCTCCAGAATACGCGCAAATACGGAACGTGCGATCGGCTTTTCGGGCGGCCGGTTTGACAGAATTGATGCACTATTCCTTAGTAAAAACCGAGGGAGATAATCAAGTTGTGTTGGCAAATCCGCTGTTTGTCGAGTATTCGGCTTTGCGGACTGAAATGCTGTCGGGTTCGATCGATGCTTTCCAGTACAATTTGGAGCAAGGAAACGGCGCGCTCAACGGTTTTGAGGTCGGACGCATTTTTTGGAAAGAAGGGGATGCGAAGAAAGAAGCAGACGCCGTAGCGGGGATTATTGGCGGCGACCCGACTGTGTGGAAATGGCAGCAAGGTGGGCGCGATCGACCTTTGACTTGGTTTGAAGCGAAAGGTGTCCTAGAAAGTGTGTTTCAGCAGTTGAGTTTGGCTGTGGAATATGCAAGCGATTCCTCTAATCCACGCCTGCATCCTGGCCGCACAGCCGCGCTATCGTTAAACGGGAAACGGTTGGGAGTTTTCGGACAGCTACACCCGCAATTACAGCAGGAAAAGGGTTTGCCGGAACAGGTTTATGTGTTTCAATTAGATTTAGGCGTGTTGTTGGGTGAGTTAGGTCGATCCTCTACGAGGGCTTCGCTAACGCACAACTCGACTCGCAAATTCGCAGGTTATTCGAGTTTCCCGGCTTCTGACAGAGACATCGCATTTTTCGCGCCGGTGGAAGTTCCGGTAGTTGAGATGCAGGGCGCGATGAAGCAGGCGGCGGGTAGTTTGCTGGATTCCGTGGAACTCTTCGACGAGTATCGCGGCGAAAACGTACCGGCGGGACAACGTAGTTTAGCATTTCGGTTGGTTTATCGATCGGGCGATCGAACACTCAGCGAAAGCGATGTCGAACCAGCCCAACAAAAAGTCCGCGATGTTTTAGTCGAGAAATTCGGCGTTAGTTTGAGAAGCTAATTGTAGGGTGCGTCGCCATGAGATTTTCGATATTTAGTGAGGGATTTTTGATGGCGACACACCCTACGGCTAACTTCCTTCAACCCACGGAGGTGGGTTTTGTTTGTGTAGACGCGGTTTCCAACCGCCGGGAAATTCAATTTGTAACTAAAGGACGCAACATCTCCCGTACACAAAAATAAAAATCAGGAAACTGCAAAAGAGAAATACTCGCATCATCCGCCAGAATCACGCGACTTTGATAACCATCCTGACTCGGTTCTCGAAAAACATGAAGTTGCCGATTATTCACATCCAAAACCCAATAATCAGCAATCCCCGACTCAGCATAAATTTTCGCTTTAATCCCGCAATCCGTTCTCAGCGTAGTATCCGCAACTTCCACAATCAGATAAATTTCCGATGGCGTTGGATGGTGGTCTTCATAGTAAAGTGGATCTGGTATAACTACAGAAATATCCGGTTCAGGTTCCGAGTAATTATCGAGCCGAACAGGGTCTTGCAGTCGCACCAAAACCCTCTCTCCCAAACGGTTTTCCAGTAGCTTCTCTGTTCGTTTTACCGCCGCACCGTGTGCTGTTCCCTTTGCGGCCATCTTTACTATCTGTCCTGCTAGTAATTCTACCCGTTCATCCTCATCAAAAATACCAATTTCCGTCATCCGGTCATATTCTTGAACCGTTAGCAGCCGAAGGTCTAGTAAAGTCATAGTTATCTCCTCCTATTTAACAAACGTCTCTCTTTCTCCCCTCTCTTCCTCAGCGCCCTCAGCACCCTCTGTAGTCAATCAATCTTATCCTAAAAAAAATTATCAAATCCTGCTACACTTATTGTACAATAAATTTCAAATAAATTCATCCAAGGCTCAAAACCGTGACCAAATATGTAATGTGGGGAAGTTACTGCGAAGATGTCCTCGAAAAACGTGCTCCATTTCGAGACGCTCATTTAGCCGGACTTGCCAAACAGAAAGAATCGGGAGTGTTAATTGCGATCGGGCCAACCAAAGATTTAAGCAAAGTTTTTGCAATTTACGAAGCAGAAGATGAGGCGGCTGTGCGAAAATTAGTTGAAGCCGATCCCTATTGGGTAAATAAGGTTTGGACTGAGTACCAAGTGAAAGAGTGGATTCAAGCTTTTTGAAGCGACAGAGAAATTAAGAATTGTTTGGCTAGTAAATACAGAAATCAACTTGCTTGACTAATGAATCAATGTGGGCTAACATAGCTGAATTGCATAAGTTGTCAAGCGGTGCGAGGAGGTTGCAGAGTGAATACCCTAAGAACAACAGGCGGGGATTTAGTTGCCGTTGACTGTGGTGACTTATTGGACAAGATTTTAGCAATTTTAGAGAAGCCGGAGACTCAGAATCCATTTAAGATACATGGTAATTGCGATCGGTTAATCATCGACATTGACAGCATCGCCGAAGCAGTCGCAGGTTTGGGAGTAGAAAATCCTTTAGGTGCTTCCGAACGCGGTGCTCGTACCGCCACAGTCAACTTTACTCCCGGCTTCAAAGAACGCTTTCCCAATCAAATTACCAAAATCAAAAATAGTTTAAAAACTCGACTGGAATCTGCAATTAATCAACAAAACCCACAGCTTGCGATCGAACAATTTGTTGCCAACTTAATTACAGATTTGGAAAAGTTTAAAAATAATTATGCCAATTTAGACTTTAGCTATCCCTTTGGCAAATATTCCGGGTTGCAAAAGCAGCGATTGAGTATCACAAAAAATCCTAGCAGCAAAGAACTGCTAAAATTTCACAAACTAACTATCACCGTTGGAAATACCAGTACATTTAACACCGAGCTAAAACAAGGCTTAGGAAATTATATCAAATCTCAGTTTGCTAGCGCTAGTGAGAGCGATCGCGACGAATTAGATTTTATTCTTCAAGATTTAGAAGAAGATGCCAAATCAGATTTCTACAGACTCAAAGAATTTGTAGATATCGAAACTATCGGCAAACTCAAAAAGCAAGCACAGATATGTTATCTAGAATTTCTGCAAGACAACATTAGCACCAGCAATAACCCATTCAATGCCGAGGGTTTAATTTATTTAAAAGTCCTAATTCAGCGTCTCAAACAGATTGATGAATATATAGTCAAAAATGCCGATGGCGATTACTTAGTGAACTATGCCGGCACTGACTTGAACTATGCAGATGCTTTTGCTCGTGCTGAAGCCTTTGATATGTTGCCAATTATTCCCAAAATAGAAGGATATTTAGGAGAAACCAAAGACGAAAACAAAGGAGATATCCAGTTTATTTTTGGACTCAAGCTTAAGTTTAATAACCCAGTTCAAGCCTATGGCGGCAAAACAGTCTTTGAGTATTACCTCAATCTGCTTGACCCTGAAAGTGAGGAACATAAAGCCGAACTTGCCGACCCTGCTAGAAAAGAGATTTTCGCCAGAAAGCTATTGAAGTTAGTATTTTTGTACTACTTCGTTTTTGCCGCAAAAGACCCGTCATCAGAGGGTTATACAATTAACTCAGACTTAGAATACGATCCAATTCCAGTATTTGAGGAAAAAGTATTAAAAATCTTCAAAGGTTCTGATGAAGTATCAAAGCAAAAACTTTTGCGAGGGATCAAAAAAGGTTTTGAACAATATAATGTTGCCTCTAAAATAGACACTCTCAAGAATCTCCTACAAAAAATTCTGAAACACAAGCATTCACCGAAAGAATTTCCGCTTCACATTTCGGTCAGAAAAAACATTTTAGATAATAGTATCAACAATATTTCTACAACCTCTACATTTTTCAAGCCTGAGCTACGAACCAAGCCCAAAGAAGTATTAAAATATATAGCTATTGGTCAAGCAAAGGCTAGTGAAAATTCCCTATGTACTCTCACAGCTAAAATCGCAATTAGTGATGTTCATTATTTTGCTAGTGACGACCTACAAAGCTTTAGTATGGAGTATGATGTCACAGGTGTAAAAGCTCTGCCAGTGTTGCTGAGACCAACTGAGCAACAGTGTACAACTATATATAATCGGTTTTATCAACAGCGTAAGCTAGTCGAATTTACCTACAGTCTTGCTAGCAACAAATGGGATAATAAAAAAAGTTTTGTGTATCGATTTACCTTCGATATACTTGCCTATACTTGCCTCAAACTGTTATTGGAAAAACAGAGTAGATTATTCATTCCCATACTGCGACTGCAACTGAGCAATCAACAGTCAGATTCGCCCGTAGAAGAGTTCATGCGTTCTTTATCTAAAAGGTTATCGCATTTACTAAATGAAGAACATCGTTCTAATTCTCAGGGTATTGATATCAGAAATATAGAATACAAAGCTCCCAATGTAATGAGTTCTCTATATTCTGTATTGCCTAAAAAGTTTACCTTTGCCAAGCAGTCAGATTCTCCAAAAGAACTCGACAAACTGGCTATAGTTATAGTTTCCAGTCGCGAGAGTGATGCTAGGTGGAATAGCAACCAAAAGCTATCGAATTTGCAAGGAGAAATTGTCGGTGCAATTCGTCAAAAAGATGGTTCTGTCAGGCTACAATTGCTCAAAACCTTCTCGGAAACCTACGAACACGAACAGATGTTTAAAGAACCCACTGTGGTGCGAGATGAAATAGGGAAAGTTTACAAATTGGGATTCAGACACTTTCTCTACATAGCCAAAGCTCCCTATTCTAGTACCTTGCACATGACACAAAAAGAAGATGCTTTATTTTTCATGTCGAAAGATGTGATTAAATATTTTAAAGAAAACTACAATGATATCAAAATTTACCCGATGTTTTTTGACAAATACTATGCAGTTAAACTGTCAGAAAGATTGGGAGTAAATTCTTTATACATTCAGGATACATTGGAGTTAACCGCTTTAGTCAAAGACCCCAGCAAACGCTCTGTGGTATTTTTTAATTTGTTTAATGGTTTGGTAGTCGGCTCAGAAGCAGAACGTAATTATAGGGGTGTAATTTCCTATGCCACCTTGTTAAATATTTATCAAGATATACTGGATGATGAACATATCCATCAAGGATTGATTTCTAATACTCAATTAAAAAATGACATTTTGCAGTATTTGACCTTGTTCCACTTTTCTCGCTACGAAAAAGCAAGTGGTAAAAACGCTCAAATTAGTTTTAAATTAGACCCCTACGAAAACCTGATAGGAGATCAGTCTGTAGGTAAACTATCTCTCTACAAGCATATGGGAGGAGTTGCAGAGTTTAATGCCTTGGCATTTTTGACTAAAGTTAAAGAAGTTTTAAATACACCAACAGGAGGCACGCAGTCATGAAATCTAAAATAGCAGAAGATTTGGGGCGTTTGTTTGAAGTTGGGTTTAATATTGGGATTCTTGCTTGTATTAAAGAGAAGCAAATTAAGCATAACTTTGGAAACTTGTACCTTCAGGAATTGCAGGAGTTAAAATTCCCGAAGATGCTGAGAAAAATCACCGATAAAATAACCAGTCCCCTGGAAAGAAAGATGGCTGAAAAGTGGAGTACATTTTTCCTACAAAAAGGCTTTCTATCAGGTTTAAACTTTTTTCGAGAGTACCTACAATCTACAGGTTGGAATGAGACAAATAAACTACGACATTTGGAAATTTTGTATTACCAATCCTGTTTTTGCGATGAGAGCAGTATTGGTACTTACGCTAAAGGTTATGAACAGTGGTGTGGAGAAGTTATATCTCAATTTGACCAGATTGATAATATTTCTCAATATATTGGAAGTTACAAAGGGAAAGGCGAGTTTCTGAGAGCTGATACTCTAATATTCCTACGATATGGTAGGCAATTTAGAATTTTGTGTGTAGATTTGTCGGTGTTTTCGATTAGGACATCTGAGGATGTGACGAATCTGGACTATTTGGAGATTATTCGGCGTTTGTTGAGACGAGATATTAACTATTTGCGCTCAAAAAGTGTGTTTTCTAAACTTCGCATAGATACTGAAAGTTGTGATGTTGAATTTTCGGAAGGTTTGAAGAGCTATTTTACTGCTTTTAAGTATGATGATAAGGAGAGTGCTAAATCAATTCAAGCTGGCGGTTATGCTTATAGTTTTTATCAATTTCTCCGAGAAATAGGGATACTTGCTGAGGATTCGCGACTAATATTTAATGCGGTGGGATATAGCGATCGCGGAATTAGCACTATGTCTGTCCGCCCCGAAAATTTAGATGTTTTGAAAACTTGTTACTCGATTTATAAGTATGATTCGAGTCCTCAAGAAATCGTCGATGCCCGCAAATTAGTTTTAAATAAAATCAAGCGGAGTGCTTGCTACAGCTTCGATCAAGGAAAAAAGCTTGTTGACGATATATTAGCAATGTCTGCGGATAAAATCAATGTTGTGCGCCACCCAGAGCGACTTGAGGGGTTTGTCAATTCAGCAGGAATTGTGCCGGATGAATTGATGCAGCAGTTGGGATTGAGCGGAGGTTTGAGTTTGCGGAATGCTCACGCTAAGCTAATTGAAAAAGCCCTGGAATCTGCTGCTACTTATATCTTTTTGACTGGAAATCCTGGTATTGGGAAGACGACTGCGATCGCCAAATTTCTCACAGATCATGTAAACGATGGATTTCTATTCTTTTATGTCAGTCCCAGGAAGCAGGTAAATCTGGATATTATCGACAAGTTCAAAAAACCTGGTACTGAGGATTTATGGAATGATAAAATATTAGCAATTAATACCTATAGCGATTTAATTAAAGATAGCGGTCATAAATATACTGTCCAGTATCTCTCGAATCAACGGCATGGAAAATTTGGATTACAAGTTGTTAATTTTCAAGATAGCAGAGAAACTAAGCGTCAAAATAGGCGATCGGACCGACTCAAGAGACAAACAGAAAATGTAATTGAAGATGGTGGACGGAATACTAAGGGCGTACTTAACAGCATTTGTGAAGCCATTTCTACCCTGATTGATACTAAAGATTTCAACAATATTGTCGCGACTGTTTCCATCCAATCTTTAAAGAAAACTGATGCGGGCGATACATTAAAACATTTTGAAAAAATTTTTAGGAATGCTTACAACACAAAGCTAGGTGAAGTGCTTCCCGATCGCATGAAAGACATCTCCAGTCGCATCAAGCATTTGTTTATCATGATCGATGAGATTACGGGAGACGAGGGAGGTGTAGAATTCTTAAATGGCATCAACAATATCCTCAACACCTATGAATTGAAAAATAATGCTCACGGGTTTAATACAAAGGTGATCGTTGCAGATGCTTCTATCGTTGACAAAGCTGTAATTAGCCAACACCTAAGCGATACCTCTGCTGAACCGGATAAAATCTATTTTCGGAAAGCTAAAAATCCAGGTTCGCCTCTGTCAGTGGAGAATTTTAAGTTTAAAGATACTGACGCAACTGTGATTAACACTAACTCCTATCCTGCTAAAAGCTTAAGCATAACATACAAAGTTTTCATTGAATCTTGCAAGTTTAGTGAAGATACTTTGCTAGATAGAGAAACTGATTTAACCAAGACAGTACAAGGCGAAATTTTACAAGATATAGAAGCCCTGTTACAACGCTCTGATGTTGAACAAGTGATAGTTTATATTCAAGATAAACAAAAACTGGGTAATTTGATAGACAAGATTAGAGAACATCGGGGTAAGTTTGAAAAAGGGACAGATTATATCGAAATACACGCTAATATTGGTGAGGAGGAAAAAGAGTTAGTTCAAAAATGGAAAAAAGATGCGAAAGTAGTATTTATGACTGCTTCAGGTAGTCGCGGGCTATCTTTTCCCAAGGCAAAACACATTTTGGTTGAGATTCCGAGGTTTGAAATAGAGAAAAATCTGATGGAATTGATTCAGGTAATTTATCGGGGGCGCGGAAAGGATGAGATTGATAATCAGGACAAAGAATTGATTTTCTATTTGGGCGATCGGGTAGTGTATTTTGAAGATAATAAAGAGATATCGATACAGGAAAGTAAACTGAGTCTTTTAAATATTCTGTTGATTTTGAAAGCATCTATAATGACGCGAATTTATGGTTGCGGGCAAATTGGTTCAGATAAGTTTATCATCATACCCATCGGCGGTAAGTCTGTGTTTGCTGCTGGTGAAACATTCTCATCCCAAATGAAAAACTTAATCGATAAGTTGAAGAGCGAGCACAGGAAGAATAGGAGCGATCGGCGTTTACCACAAGTCTATGATAGTCTAGAAGATTTACTCGGTCAAGCTGATTTTACACTGAGAGAGAATGTTGAGTCTAATAGTAAATCTCAGACTTCATATCTTTCGCAGCGTGATTTTTTCAACAATGGATTTTCCCAGTTAGTAAGTGAAAGTTTCGAGAAGTTATTGAATCTGAATAACTTGGAAATGGGATATATGAGTGGCGGTTTGTTAGTTGTACCGATCGCATCGCAAACTTTGGAAGAAACCTACATTATGCCTCTGGCAACAATAGCCAAAAATGCTAATAGTGAACTTTGGCATAATATGCAGATAATTAGTTATGCTAGTGCTTATTCAGAGGATTTACAATTTGCGATTAAAGATGCGATGGAGTTAGTAAAAGAACTAACAAACTCTGTTGATAAGACACAGAGATTTGAGCAAAGCAGTCAGCGCAAGGATCGGTATTATGCCTTACCATTATTTGCGTTTATTGCTGGGGAAGTATTCAGGGAATATTTTGCTAGTAACCCCCAAGAACAGAAATATCAAGATTTTAGAAATATCTTGACTCAATATATTAAGGCGCTGTATCCTGTTGGTAATGTTTTGCCTATAGGAGATAAATATCAAGATTTCCCATTTGTTGTATTTAGAAGCTACAGTTTAGAACAGATTAGGGAAAAGATATTTACGGATAAGTATCTTTTGAGTTCCAATGAGTTGAATGTACTCAATTTGGTTTTGTCTAAGGAAATCTGACATCGGGGGTTGACAGGGTGAACGTTTTAAGATTAGATGATAGCGATTTAGTAACGGTAGATTATGGCGATTTGCTGGACAAAATTTTAGAAGTTTTGCAGGGAAATAACCCATTTAGCATTTCGGGCGATCGCAAACGTTTGCTAATAGATATTGATACACTTGCTAATCAAGTCGCTACTTGCAAAGAAGTACAAAATCCTTTGGGTAATTGTGAGAATCAAGCAGATTATGCTACGGTGAATTTCTTACCGGAAGTTGAGGTGCGCTTTCGGAGTCAAGTTAGGGAAATTGAGGCTTGTTTGCGCCGAAAAGTACAATCTGTTTTGGGAGATAGTGTTACAATTGACCAATTTGTAGTTAGTTTAATTAGTCCGCTAGAGTCTTTTAAAGGTAAGGGAACTCAGTTAGGTTTAAGGTATGACTTTGATAATTTCTATAAAGATTTACAGAAACAGAAGCTGAGTTTGGAATGCTTAGACTCTAATTATGATTCGCTGCTAAAGTTTCATAAAGTAACTATTTCGATCCGCAATGTAGATATTTTCCAAGAAGAATTGCAAGCAGGTTTAAAGAGTTATATTGCTGAAAATACTGGAAATCAAGAGGAGAAGGAAGAACTTAATTTCCTGCTTGAAGAAATGGTAGAAAATGAAACTTCTGATTTTCACCGACTGATTAGAGTTGTGGATCGGGAAACTCTGGGACAACTGAAGAAAGAAGCGAAAATTACTTACTTGGAGTATCTTTTAGAAAATATTGATTCAACTACAGAAAATAGGCGAGGTTTGATTTATCTCCAAGATTTAATCCGGCGTTTGAGGTTAATAGAAGGATATATCAACGATGTCAATAAACCTGATGGTGACTACTTGGTTAGCTATCAGAAAACTCCGGTTAATTACAAAGATATGTTTTCGCGATCGGAAGCTTTCGATTATTTACCGATCGTTCCGATTATAGCAGGTAGTCTGGGAGAAACTACGGATGATGCTGGGGGCGATCGCCAATTTATTTTTGGCCTCAAACTCAAGTTTGGCA
This sequence comes from Microcoleus sp. PH2017_35_SFW_U_B, assembly GCF_020737865.1. Lineage (NCBI taxonomy): Bacteria > Bacillati > Cyanobacteriota > Cyanophyceae > Oscillatoriales > Microcoleaceae > Microcoleus > Microcoleus sp. PH2017_35_SFW_U_B. The sequence continues at coordinate 27,314 of NZ_JAEQDE010000034.1, read as the reverse complement.
ATCCTGTGCAATCGCGGGGAGGCGATCGGGTATTCGACTACTATCTTAATTTGTTAAATCCCGACAGCGAGGAACATCTCGCCGCTTTGGAGGAACCAGCCAATCATGAAACCTTCTTCCGCAAGGCATTAAAAACAGCATTTTTGTATCACTTTGTCTTTGCATCATCTCAAAACCCCCTAGCAGCCGATTACAACCCAGAATTAGAATTAGAATACGATCCGATCGCAGGATTTGAGCGAGTAGTTTTACCGATATTACAAAGTTCTAACGAAGAGCATAAAAAGGTGCTTTTTTGCAAATTTTTTAAGCGTTTTCAAGAAATTAATGTCGATTATAAAATTAACTGTCTTAAGCAATTACTGCAAAAATATATCTTAGATAAAACTATTTTATCACCTCGCACAGAATCGCGACTGATTTCGATCAAAAGAGGTCTGCTTCACAATATAGATCGTATCTTAACAACCGGAAAATTTTTCAATGAGGTTGTGGGGCGCAATCCGAAGGAAACACTTCAGTATATTTCTGTGGAAAAACCTAATGTTAATCAAAGAGCAATTTGTCAATTACCAGTCTGTATTAAAATTGAAGATATTCGCTATTTTTCAACTGATGAATCCCAAAGTTTCAGCATGGAATACAATATTAAAGGTATTAAGGCTTTACCAGTGTTTTGGATTCCTAAAGCCGATCGCTCTAGAGATGTTTTTTATAAAAGTTTTCAGCATAAATCCGTGGTTTTTCCCTACAACAACCGACGTTTAGACAGCAATGGAGGCTTGCAAAGACAAGCAACGTTTGTTTACAAGTTTGCTATTTCGCTGATGTCATATATTTCCCTAGGAATCTTGTTACAAAAATTACCCAATAATTTATTTGTGCCGATGGTAAGACTTCACGAAGGCTACCACGAAAACCCTTCGCCTTCAGAAAAATTTATGGCATACCTTTCTAAAGTATTATCTCACATTTTGAGCGAAAAACACCGATCGAATTCCCAAGGATTTCGCATTCTGGGTGACAAGTATCATTTGACAGCCAAAAATGGTTTGAGTTCCCTGTATTCAATCCTGCCTAAAAAGTTTCGATTTAACAATGTACAGTTATCTCCAGAATTGGATAATTTAGCAATTATTACAGTATCGACTAGGGATAGCGATGGGAAAAATGGCGGGAGGCGCGATCGCAGAAAAGCCTGTTTTTTTGGCGAAGTCACCGGAATTAGGTGTCAAGAAGATGGTACTATTCAGGTGGGAATGCTGAAAACTTTCTCGGAAAATTACAGCCTTCAGCGTCTTTATACTCAGCCTTTAATTCTCGCAGATATTGTTAGTCAGTTATATAATAGAGGGTATCGAAAATTTTTATATATATCTCAAGCACCTTATATGAGTACGCTGCATATTACTCAAAATGATGGAGATGATAAATTATTTTTTATGTCGAAAGATATCATCCGAGTTTTGAAAGGAGAACGGGAAGATGTTAGGATTTACCCGGTATTTTGTGACAAATATTATGTACATAGTCCCAAACAGCATCGGGGAGAATCTTTTTATATTCAAGATACAGCAGAGCTTGCCGAGTTGTTTTCGGATAGGAGGAAACAAGCTATTGTGTTTTTTAATTTGTTTAACGGGATTAAAGTTGAACAAGGGGATAAGAACTTTTATAATGGAGTGATTTCCTATTCGACGCTATTGAATATTTATGAAGGTATCCTAGACGATGAAGATATTCGTCAAGGTTTGATTTATGATGGTATAATTAAAGATACTTTGCTACACTATTTGACAATATTTCACTTTTCTCGGTACGAAGCTCGTCAAAAAATCAGTCTCAAGTTAGATCCGTTCGATCGCATTATTGGCAATGACTCAGTTGGTGCTTTATCTGAATTCACTCACGCTGGTGGTAGTGCTACTTTTAATTCGCTGGCTTTTTTGAATAAGGTAAGAGAAGTATTGAACGTAACTGAGACTGTATAATAATCAATAAACAAAACACTCACTTAAATAAATATGACTGTCAAAGTAGGAGACATCGCACCGGATTTTAGCTTATTATCTCAAACTGGCTCATCAGTCAGTCTCAAGGATTTTAAAGGCAAAAAAAATGTCATCGTCTACTTTTACCCCAAAGATGACACGCCCGGATGTACTGCGGAAGCTTGCGCTTTTCGTGATAGTTATGAAGTTTTCAAAGACGCAGGTGCAGAAGTAATTGGGATTAGCGATGATTCGCAGCAGTCTCACCAAAAATTTGCTACCAAATATCAGTTACCTTTCACATTGTTGAGCGATACTGGCAATAAAGTGCGGCAATTGTACGGGGTTCCAGCTACCATGTGGATTATGCCCGGTAGAGTCACTTACGTCATTGACAAACAAGGTGTTGTCAAGCATATTTTTGACTCAATGCTGGATTTTAAGGCGCACGTTGCTGAGTCTCTCAAAACTTTGGAAGGTATTAAAGGTTAGATATGATTGGATCGGATTGATTTAACCGCAGAGAGCGCAGAGAACACAGAGGAAGAGTAAGACAAAGAGAGGAATTTAGTCCTCTCTTTGCTATTAGCAATTATCTAACCTTTCGCAGCACCTGATTTTTCATGTGCTACGTTGTGGGCGGTTTTGCCATTCTTACTATTACCGTGGCCGTTAGCATTGCGAGGCTGGATAACTCCATAGCCGCTTTGACTCTTGCGTTCGTAAAGCACATTAATTTCGCCTGTTTCTGCATTCTGAAACATATAGAAATCGTGGTCGATAATCTGCAATTGTTCTAAAGCTTCTTGCACAGTCATTGGAGGCATGGCAAAATACTTTGTCCGTACTACTTCGGGTGGAAGTTCGGGAGTTCGATCGCCAATCAAATCTGCTACTACAGGATGTTCTTCAACTGCCGTAACCGTTTTGGCACTACTCTGGGTCTTGTTGTCGTGGCGTTTTTCCTTAAATTTCCGCAGTTGACGAGCTATCTTGTCTGCGACCAAATCGATGCTAGCATACAGGCTTTCCGTGCTTTCCTCAGCCCGAATCACGCTGCCGTTAGCATAGATAGTCACCTCAGCAGTCTGCTTAGGATTGATCCTGGGGTTACGAGCCACCGATAGATGGATATCCACTTCCGTCGTCAAAGTTTGAAAATGGCTAACTGCCTTTTCAACTTTTTGATTGACGTACTCGCGAATGGCATCGGTGATTTCTATATTTTTACCCTGGATAACAAGCTTCATAGAGCTCCCTCCCTTCTGTAACGTGGGTATAGTTTATACAATAGCACTATGTATTCTAGAAAACACTTATCTTCCAAATCTTTTTTCATATGTTGACAATTCTTGATTTTAACTGCGTAAATATTCCGTAAAAACACTGTTGATTTTTTTCATGATTTCCCCTCTCATTCATCAACCTGCGATCCCCGAACCGTGCTTGCTCCTCGATTGGGGACAAGTACCCTACTCCCAAGCTTGGGAAATCCAGCAAAAACTGGTGCAAGAGCGCCGGGACAATCCAGATTTGCCTGATGTGCTGATTTTGCTGGAACATCCGCCGGTTTATACTTTGGGGCTGGGATCGAAGTTGGAATTTCTGAAGTTTGACCCGAGCCAAACTCATGCGGAGTTGCACCGAGTTGAGCGGGGCGGGGAGGTGACTTACCATTGTCCTGGCCAGTTGGTGGGCTATCCTATTTTAAATTTGCGCCGCCACCAGCAGGATTTGCACTGGTATTTGCGGCAGTTGGAGGAAGTGCTTTTGGGAGTGCTGGAAGTTTGCGGGCTGAAGGGTTCGCGGGTTCCGGGAATGACTGGGGTTTGGGTGGATGGGTGCAAGGTGGGTGCGATCGGCATTAAAGTCAGTCGCTGGATTACGATGCACGGTTTTGCTTTGAATGTTTGCCCGGATATGGCAGGTTTTGGGCAAATTGTACCTTGCGGGATTCCCGATCGACCGATTGGTAGTTTAGAGCAGTTTATTCCGGGGATTGAGGTCGATCGAGTTAGGGCGATCGTTGTTGCTGAGTTTGCTCGCGTTTTTGGGGTGGAAATTGTGCGATCGGATCGGGAAATTGTGCGATCGGATCAAACGGCGGTTGAAACCGCGTCTACAAACGATGACGTACGGTTGAAACCGCGTCTACAAACCAAGACGTACGGTTGAAACCGCGTCTACAAACGATGACGTACGGTTGAAACCGCGTCTACAAAAACGAAGTCTGCCTCCGCAGACTGAAGAAAATAACGTAAATTTAACCACCCGTTTTTCAACCCGCGGAGGCGGGTTTTGCCTGTGTAGACGCGGTTTCAACCGCCGTCGGATCTATTCGCCGTCGGATCTATTCGCCGTCGGCTCTTAAAACGGAATCGGCTCTTAAAACGGAATCGGATCGTAATCTGGATTGTCAGCTTCGCTTGAGGAACCAGGCTTGCGATCGGACTCAGAAGACTGATGCGAGTTCCAATCAGAACTAGACGGGCGGTTAGCAGGGGCTGGAGCGCTGTTAGAACTGCGACCTCGGGAACTCATGGGAACGACATTGCTCGGCACATTAGCCGGGGCGGTGTCGCGAATTTGAGCGGGTTCGGGGGCGGTTCTAGCTGCGGGTGCAGCGCTCATCGCATCGGCGCCGAGAGTGTAAATTCTTTGGGCTGTCAGTTCAGCGCGCTTTTCTTTGATACCATCTCTGTCGATCGTATTCATACCCAGCCGCCCTTCAATAATCACGCGATCGCCCTCGCGATATTTGTCGTGAATTTCTTGAGCTAAATTGCCCCATCCTATCACCTTCAAATGTTCTGGCGGATCTTCAGGTCTCGACCCTGGAAACTGCACCAGCATCTCAGCGATTTGAAGTTGATTGTCTGGAGTATAACGGAGTTGCGGTTGTTGAATTATTTCCGCCATTAAAATGCAGCTATTCATAACTTAAATGGGAATTGGGAATTGGGAATTGGGAATTGGGCATTGGGCAAAGAGGGAATTGGGCAAAGAGGGAATTAGTCATTGGGAAAGCGAGGGTTTGTAGTGAGGACTTTAGTCCTCTCTTTATATATGAATTAATAAGGACTAAAGTCCTTACTAAGAACTGAATTATCGTTGCATAACCGGACATAATATAATACCCGATTACCCATTACCGATTACCCATTCCCAATTCCCAATTCCCAATTCCCAATTACCCATTACCAAATTTATCTTGTCGAACCGCCTCTTCGCTTTGGGTCACAAAATCGTGAACGAGGGCGCGGTACTCTTTCAAAGTTTCAGATACCCAATCTCTGTCCTCGCTGTTGGCGAAGATATGAACGGTGGGTTCGCTAGCATCGGGCAAAACTAATACCCAATTGTCGTCGCTGTAGTTAAAAATCTTCACTCCATCTATTAATTCTAAACGATCGGGCGAATGAGTTTCTACCAAATGCCGCATGAGCGAACCTTTTACCGTCCAAGGACAGCGGACGCTGTAACTGCGGTGGGTGACGCGGGGAAGTTCCGCTTTGATCTGTCCGAGCGATCGCTCCTGAATCGTCATCATTTCTATCACTTTAGCAATGCAGAACATTCCGTCAAACCCCGGATGCAATTGCGGGAAAATAAAACCCATATTGCCGCTACCGCCCAAAACCACATTCGGGTTCCTGTTAGAGGCTTCCATCAATGCACTTGGGTTTGCCTTAGTGCGGATTACCTTGCTTTGATAGCGGCGGGCGATCGCCTCCACCGCAGAAGACGCATTCACCGGTACTACTACTGTACCTCTGGGATGGGAAGTCAGCATCAAATTTACCATCAGCGCCGTCAGCATTTCCCCACGAATCGCTATTCCCGACTCGTCTACCAAAATGAGCTGTTCGCCGTTCGCAGACACCTGCACGCCAAAATTAGCGCTGAGTGCTTTTACCACCCGGCCGAGTTGGTCGAGCAAATATTCCCGTTCTCCGTTGCTCAGAGAAGTCTGCTTGAGACTGGCATTGAGTACCACCGCATCACAGCCGAATTTGGCGAGCATTTGTGGCAGAATTGCTCCGGAAACCGCGTAAACGTAATCGATCACCACCTTAGAATTGCTGTAGCGAATTGCCTCAACATTCATCTGCCGCTCAAACATCCGGTTGTAAACGTCGAGTGCTTGGTTAAAGTACGACATATCTCCAATTTCGGGAATCAGAGCCCTGCGTAAATCTTCCTTAAAATAAGCGCCCTCGATTTTTTTCTCCGCAGCTTTAGTGATATTGATACCTTTGATATCGAAGAATTCAATTAAAATGTGGTCGGAGCGATCGGGCGAAATCCGAACGTGAATGCCGCCAGCAATTGAGATCGTAGACGAAACCGTGCGCGCGATCGGAATTGCCGTCGATTCCAAATTGACTACATTAATTCCCACCGACATCAAACCCGCAATCAAAGATCTCGAAACCATCCGCGAAATACTGCGCTGATCCCGAGAAACCGATACCGAAGCCCCTGGTTTCAAAGTTGAGCCGTAAGCCGCGCCCAATTTAACGGCAAATTCCGGGGTAATATCCACATTGGCCAGTCCTTGAACGCCCCGCTGGCCGAACAAATTCCGTTTAGCTTGTTCTCCCCAAATTAAATTTTGATTCAACAGAGCGCCGGATTCAATATTTTTGCTCGGCCAGACTCGCACGCTAGGGCCGACTTGCGCCTCTTCTCCGACAATGGACATTGAACCGACGACAGCACCTTCGAGGACGTGGGCGCGCCTGTCTACGCGGGTACTGCGGCAAATCACGCAGGCCCTGAGATGAGCATCTTCGCCGATAATTGCTCCATTCCAGACGATCGGACGTTTAATGTTAGCATCAGCCCCGACTGTCACATTATCTCCGATTACTGAACCCGCGTTAATTTTAACTCGGGCTCCAATTCGGCAATTGTTGCCGATCATGGCAGGTACTTCGACGATCGCGCTATCGTCAATAAAAGTATTTTGACCTACCCAAAGTCCCGATCGAACTTCGTCGTAGTAACTCAAATCCAGTTTGACCTTTCCCCGCAATGCGTCATACTGAGCTTCCCGGTAAACATCCAACTGGCCCACATCGCACCAGTAACCCTCCGCGATGTAACCGTACATCGGCTCGTTTTTTTCCAACAGCAGCGGAAACAAGTCTTTCGAGAAGTCGCACTCTTGATTTGCCGGCAGGTAGTCCAATACTTCCGGTTCTAAAATGTAAGTGCCGGTATTGACGGTATCGGAGAAAATTTCGCTGCTAGAAGGCTTTTCCAGAAAGCGACTGATCCGGTGATTTTCTTCCGTAATTACTACCCCGAATTCCATTGGGTTGGGAACGCGAGTTAAAATTAACGTAGCTTTGGATTTATTGCTGCGGTGAAATTTGATAGCTTCTGTCAAGTCGAAGTCTGTGATGCTATCGCCGCTGATGACCAGAAAAGTTCGATCGAGCAATTCCGCAATATTTTTGACACAACCAGCCGTACCCAGCGGTTGGTCTTCCTCCACAGCGTAGGTCATTTGAACGCCAAACTCGCTGCCGTCAGTAAAATATTCGCGCATGACATCGGGAAGGTAGTGCAGCGTCGCAATAATTTCCGTAATATTATGCCTTTTTAGCAAATTGATAATGTGTTCTGCGATCGGGCGATTCAGAATCGGCACCATCGGTTTAGGTAAATCGCACGTCAGAGGTCTGAGCCTCGTTCCCGACCCCCCAGCCATCAGCACAGCACGCATAAACAATCCTCCTTACTTAGAAACCTCTCTACCGTTATTGTCCGCTAGAAAAAGCTTGCCTGCTGTAACCTGTGGGGTACTAACTATCAGTGTTAATTATCTTTGAGTTATCCCACGTCTCAGAAATCCAGGAAGGAGAAGCCGTCGCCCAACAGCCACCGATTTCAACTTTTGGGTGGAAGCTGAGAAAGGGCGCGATAGAACTCCAATTTGTAGGGAATGTTGCGTAAATCCTCAGAATCATCGACTTTTGCCAGAAGTCGTTTCTTGCATCTTGCACCCTGAAAGGTATCTGCTTGGCTTTTATAGCAACCGCAGCCGACGACTGGACTGTTCTTAATTGCTGAAACCCTTGCTGAATATTGCTTCTTGTTTTTTCCTTCCTCCCTCTTCCTTCCTCCCTCTTCCTTCTTCCTTCTTCCTTCTTCCTTCTTCCTTCTTCCTTCTTCCTTCTGCTATATTTTTCAGTCTGTGGCGATCGGGGATTTTCAAGTCTCTAGCTGAAGGTAGAATTACAAGGGCGTATCTCTGCACCAGAGCAGTTGAAAAATGATAGATTAAGAATAGCGATACAGGCTCGCTGACGAAAAATCCAATCACTCGCTTAGGGGGTTATTTAATGGAACCGTTAATTGGATTAGTGTTGCTAGTCGCTTACGGCGGCGGTATTTGGAAATTTTGGAATGGTTTCGATCGCACTAATTTCGACAGAAGTTTTGCAAATAAGCTGAAACTGTCGCTGCTGTGGCCCGCGTTAATTTTTAATAAGCCTTACCGTCAAAACTTTACAAAAGCACTCAAAGGCTCTAGAAGTTGACACTCTCCGCTCTAAAGAGACGGGGATTCTTTCATCACAGGGAGCCTAGTAGCTTTACCCTCTGAAAGCATCTTGACGGTATGCCCTACCGCTGCAAGCCCACGCTGGACTACTACCTGCGCTGCTGCTACATCTCTATCTGCTTCATATCCACACTCAGGACATTGATGAATTCTTAAGCTCAAAGGCTTCTTTCCTGTATGAGTCTGGCACTGAGGGCAGGTTTGAGATGTACCATTTTTATCTACCTTTAATAAAAATACATCTTTCTTGAAACAAACATATTCCAGAATAGATAGAAATTGTCCAAATCCCGCATCTAGAGTGTGCTTGCAGAGCATCCCTTTTGCCATTGCTTTGACATTCAAATCTTCAGCAAATATCATTCCTGCTTGATTACAGAGATGATGGGCGGTTTTGAAATGGAAATCCTTCCTACTGTCACTGATATGTTGATGGTATCTTGCTACTTTTTTTTGAGCTTTTTGCCAGTTTTTTGACCCGATTCTTTTGCGACTGACTACTTTTTGCAGCGATTTCAGCTTGCGTTGAGCATCCACAAAGAATTTAGGTCTGGCAACTAGTTCATTATCGGAGGTAGCGAGAAATTTCTCTAAACCTAGATCGATTCCTAGGGCATAGCCATGAGGCATGGTAGTAGGGATACTTACATCTAGAGCTAAAGCTAACATGGCAAAGTATCCAGAGGCTCTTTTAACTATTCTGATTTGCTTGACTACAAAACCATCAGGGATAGGTCTAGAATCTCTGAACTTAACTAAGCCAATACTGGGTAGGTTAATCCTATTCCCGATTACTACGGTTTGATTAGGAGTAGGGAACAGGAAACTTCTGATTCTGCCTTTCTTCTTAAACCTCGGAAAGCCAAAACCTGATTCCCACATAGAAGTAAAGGCTTTCTCTAATTGCTTGAGAACTTGCTGCAATACTTGGGAGTGGACAGTTTTTAGCTCTGAATTACTTTGTCTAGCGGTGGTCAAAGATTTGCACTGCACGGCAAAGTTTGGTCTAGGGCTATCAACGGGAATAATGTATTCGGATTTTAGGCTACAGGCGTTGATTGCACATGACCTTGAGTTGTACCAGTCTTTCCGCTCTCTAAGAGCATAATTCCACACCTTGCGACAGACTTCTAACCAGTGGTCAAAGGTCTGAGATTGGGATGAAGTGGGTTCTAGTTTGTACTCGTAGGTCATGTTTAGCATATCTCTATAATAGCTTATCTAGGGCTAAGATGGTAGATAGAAATGGAATAGTGCAATAATTAAAAAATTAAAGCCGTCCTAGAAGGACGGGGCTTTAGACCCAATTTCTTGGTAATTAAAGAATGTCTAAAAAGTCGGAACGCCCAGCAGCAGGTCAAGAGCAGACTTGGTTTGCCAAAGACAAATCAGATAGCTGGCAAGCTTTACTATCGCAGGTTGCATCTCGGTTCGATCGCGAATATCGAGGAGAAGCATTCGCCTTACCCGAAGAAGTCGAAGCAATGCCGATTTTCCTCGAATCAGTCGCCGGAACACTGCAACAAAAAACAGTTTCTCCCTTCTGGAAACTTGCCAAACCCCAAAAAAATCAGCGCTGTTTAGATATTGGCTGCGGAGTCAGCTTTCTGATCTATCCTTGGCGGGATTGGGAAGCCCTTTTTTACGGTCAAGAAATCAGCAGCGCCGCCCGAGATGCCTTAAACGCTCGCGGCCCTCAACTTAATTCCAAGCTATTTAAAGGCGTAGAATTGGCTCCCGCCCATCGCTTAAATTACGAAGAGGATCAATTTGACTTGTGCATCGCCACAGGCTTTAGTTGCTATTTTCCCATAGATTATTGGGCTATTGTCATGGCAGAAGTGAAGCGAGTATTAAAACCAGGCGGTCATTTTGTGTTTGATGTCCTCAATCCCAATGCACCTCTAGCAGAAGATTGGGCAATTCTGGAAACTTATCGAGCAGGCGAAGTATTCTTAGAGACAATAGAAGACTGGGAAAAAATGATTAAAGTGGCAGGCGCTAAAGTAGTAAAAAAACAAAACGGCGACTTATTCCAAATGTATAAAGTCCAATACAATTGAGAGGGCATGGGGCATGGGGCATGGGGCATGGGGAATTGGGTGAAGCGGAGGGATTGGCCTTCCCAGGGCATGGGGCATGGGGCATGGGGAATTGGTAATTGGGTGGGATTTTTTTAGGTCAGATCCAGTTAAAAATGTAGAGTGCGCCAGCAAATATAAATTGGTTTGCTAGGCAACAAATATTGCAACTGACGCACCCTACTGACTGATCGCCAATTACCAAATACCAATTCCCACCCAATTAACAATTAATTGGCCGTAGCAGGAGAAGGCGCAGGAGAAGGCGCAACTTCGGCGGCGGGAGAAGGCGTAGATTCCGGAGAAGGCGCAGCTTCTGGCGAGGGAGACACTTCAGCGGCGGGAGAAGGCGCAGCTTCTGGGGAGGGGGACACTTCAGCGGCGGGAGAAGGTGCAGCTTCTGGCTGCGGGGACTGTTCGGGGGCTGGTTTCGGTTGGGGAGAAGGAGATTGTTCGGGGGCTGGTTTCGGTTGAGGTGAGGGCGACGGTTTGGTTGCGGGTTTTGGTGAGGGCTGTGGCGACTGTTGGGCCCCTGGTTGCGGTTTGTTAGAGGGCGCCGGAGGCTTCTCAAACTGCGGTTTCACTTCCGCAGGGGCTGGTGACTGTTCGCCTGTCGGCTTGGGTGCTGTCGGGGCTGGCGCTAGCGGCTGCGGGCCTGTGGGCCTGGTTGGGGTTGTGGATGGGGTGACAGGAATGCCACTGCAAACTTTTTCGTCGTATTTAAACGCGACAGCCAACTGGTAAAGCTTGTGGGTGCTGGCTGCTTGAAATGTCAGATTAGGGTTAATAATCGCTGTTTTAGCCACAGTATCGAGAATACCGTAACCTGTGGGGACGATCGGCTTAGGCTCTGCCTTGAGCAAACCTTGAGGGCTGACAACTGCTCCGAAAACTGCCGTTCCTTCGAGTTTTTGCGAGCAAGCTTCTTTGGGATAAGCGACAGTCACAGGAGTCGGCCCCGTCATTTCCAAGTCGGGGTAAGCTCTTTTGAAGTCATTAAACAAAGCAACATAGGTATTAGCAGCAGCCAGCAATGTCTCTCTGTCCTTGGGTAAGTTTGAACCGGGAACTCCCTGCTGTTCTAGCTGTTGCTGTCCCTGGTCAAATTGTTGCCTCCTGATTCTTTCTTCGGGAGTTTCTGCGATGAGATTCCGTTTATTGGGATCTTTTTGAGTCAATTTCGGTACTCCATCGGGCCCTGAATTCCTCCCACCAATGGGGAATTCCGGGGTAAAGACTGGAGCTCCGTCTGGGAATAGCGGGAGTCCGCCTCTACTGGCTATAACCCTTTTGAGAGTCTCTGCCTCATCTTCGGAGGTGCCGCCAGGAAGCTGGGGTAATCCTGTTACTCCTGGTGGCGGTGGGGGGATATTACGATCGAAATTACCGGGTAATGGCGGGAAAATCAAACCGCTGGGAGGCCCTTGGGGGACGAAAGTTGGTGTTTTGAGAGAGGGGGGTTTGACCGTTGGAACTGAAGTTTGTGACTGCGGGGCGGCTGGGGCAGTTAATGGCGGGAGAGGGGGATCGAGAGGCGCAAAGAATCCAGGAGGTGGCATTCCCGGTGGCAGGGCGGGCAAGTTAACCGGTGGAGGGGGCAAAGGGGGAGCTAACTTGGGCGAGGTGGGAACGGGAACTGGTGCGATCGAAAACGGCTTATTGGACGATCGCGGTGGTATGGTTTGTGGCAGGCGGCCGGCTTCTGCGGGAGTTAGTTGTACGAATCCGACGGAACCGGGGATGTTTTTTGAGGAATTGCCACCACCATAGATGATGTTTGAGATTGTCGGGGCGCTTACTCCGAGCACTCCGTGAAGGCCCACAGAAGCTAGGGCTGCCCACCAAAAAGGCTGGCGCAGCGGTTCGGAAAGGGCGTTGGCTAGGGAGGATGAGTCAGTCATGACGATCGAGAATTGGTTATTGGTTATTGGTTATTTGTTACCGATATTTTTTTATGGGGAGCGGGTCAAAACTAAAAAATTTGCAATTTAAAGGTACAAGCATAGCACGATCGCCCTGGAAATTGCCCGATCGCTAGTGCCTTCTCACAAAAAAGACCGCTGCAATACCGTCATTTCCCGGCTGGCAAACTGCATTAATCGATTAAACACGATCGGCCGCTGCGATCGACCCCTGTTTCCAATTCGGTTACAGAAAGGAATTTGGACGGATGACTAAAAAGCTGACTGCATAAGTCTTTTTTCCTCTTCCCTCTTCCCTCTTCCTTCTTCCTTCTTTTTACCACCGATAGCGGTAAGTTTTAAAAGGAGCTCCCTCAACGCTCAGCAAGTCGATCGGATAAATTGGAGCGCCGCTTGCCATATATTGAAACATTTCCCGAACTTCCTCTCCGCGCAGCGACAACTGGTCTAACTCTTTGAGAGAATACCAACCAGCACACAAAGTAAACTCGTCCGGCTTGCTCTTGGGTGGCGTCTTATCTTCAGGACGAGCCACAAAAATCACCCTCAGGCGCACGTTGCCCCTAGGCATCACCGTATGCTCTACCCTGAGAATTCCCTCCACGATCACAGGAATGCCCGCTTCCTGGACAGTATTGCGCTGAGCAGCTTCAAGCAAAGTCTCGCCTTTTTCTACTCGCCCTGCTGGCAGATACCACTGCTGCTCGTACTTGCGCTCTTGTACCAGTAGAAAACGGTCTTCTAAGTGAACGACAACTAGGGTAAAATACAATGTTGGAATCGGCTCGCGAGCCATAGAAGTAGATATTCCCCAAGCAAAAAGTTTAACGAGCAAGAGATGTTAGCCATCCAAAGGATGCTTCGGCAAGCGTCTTTGAAGTTGAAAAATAGATCCTAGCACCCCGGCCGAAAAATCTAAAGTCTAAAATCTAAAATTGATAATGCCATTACCTACCGTGATTTTGCCAGGATATTTTGCTGCTGCTTCAGACTATCGGGAATTAGAAAAATCTTTGGTCGATCGCGGTTTCCCAACTGTAACAGTACCACTGGGCAAGGCAGATTGGTTGCCGACTTTTGGCGGGCGATCGATGGTGCCAATTTTGCGGAAGCTCGATCGCACGGTCAAACAAATGTTACAGCAATACGGCGTCTCTCAAGTAAATCTCATCGGTCATTCCGCAGGCGGCTGGATTTCTCGGATTTATTTAGGCGAAAAGCCTTATACAATTCACGGCGACGTGCGGTCGGATGCGGGTTTGTGGGAAGCTCACCCTTGGGTCAACACTTTAATTAGTTTAGGCACGCCACACGTCTCTCAAGAGCGCTGGACGCGCAAAAATCTAGATTTTGTCAAAATTCATTATCCCGGTGCTTTCCACCCGCAGGTGCGTTACGTCTGCGTTGCTGGGAAATCTGTTTTTGGTAAGCCTAGTTTTGGAACTTGGCTGGCCTATAAAAGTTACGAGTTGACTGTGGGGAAGGGCGAAACTTGGGGCGATGGAATTACGCCGATTGAAGCTGCTCTTTTGGATGGGGCCGAAAATTTGGTGCTGGAGGGTGTTTGGCATTCGCCTCGCTCTCCGGGGAGGTGGTATGGTTCGCTGGAGGTTTTGCCGAATTGGGTTGGGTATTTGTGTTAGAAACGAACCGCGAAGACGCGAAGGACACGAAGAAAGAAAGAAGAAGAAAATAGAAGGGTTCACCAACAATAATTGCCAATAATCGACAATCTCATAAACCCGCCCCCGACTTGAGAGTTATTCGATATTTCTATTAGACATTTGGCAAAAAGAGCTTCAAGAACAGGCAGGATGCCTGTTCCACAACAATTATGGGAGATATCTATTGAGTTTTTTCCCGCAAGCCATCAACCAAAAACTCATCATCGATCGATCGATCGCCCGCAGCGGCAAACTCATCCCGGTAAATTAGATAACTCTCTATTTCCGACTCGGAAATCAGCCCTTGTTTGACCATTTGTAAAATCGGCCCGGAGTCCAGCAAAGGTTCAAAGGCTTGAATGCCGATGATATCGCTGTGGCTGACAACGGCTTCTAAATCGACGTTACCAAACTTAGCTTCTTTCAGAATGCGGCACAGGTTTCGCCCTACGCATAAATTACCGCCCCGAGAGGCCATCACCTGTTTGAATTTCTCCCGGACAATCTCGACTGACCAAGGTGGATTTGTCAGCCAAAATAGATCCGCATCGCTATCGATAATCACCAGTTTACCACTCGGTTTTAAGATGCGGAAGATTTCTCTGGCTGCTGCGACGGGATCTGGGAGGTGAACAAATAGCAAACGGGCGATCGCAAAATCAAATGTATTATCCTCTAAACCAGTATCTGCGATCGATGCTTGAATGCGATTCACGCGATCGCCTCCTTTGTCCTGCAAATATCCTAGAGCTTTCTCGTGCAATACCGGGTCGATTTCTACGGCTGTTAACAAACTGTTTGGCAGTAATTTTAAAAGTTGTTCGGTAAAAAATCCCGGCCCGCTACCCGCTTCTAAAACATTCATCCCGTCGGCTAAACCGAACCACTTTAAGGTGCGTGCTTCTTTTTCCCAACTGAGCACAACTTGAGCTTTTAATCGCTGGATTTCTGCGTCAAGTTCCAGATTGTACGTACTGGCTTGATACGAACCTTCTGCTGGCATAAAGTCTTCTTTCTTCCTGGAGTGATGCCCCGATTATAGTAGACCTCTTGCAAAATAGCTAGGAACGGGCAAGATGCCCGTTCCACAATTTTTTTTTCTGTGGAATGGGCATCTTGCCCGTTCCAAAATTTGATTAAAACGATTTTTGCAAGAGATCTAGTGTAGGGCAGGCACGCGGGAAATCGGATTATTGGAACCGATGTTCGGAGGCTCTACCTCTCTTATGGAGGGGCATCGGGTACGATCGCCAAATTAAATCTAAATATCTAAGAGCTAATTTGACTGAGAACGATTATCATTGTATTATGAGTCAACCTACAATCACCGCCGTAGCGGGCCCGCCCGGAAGTGGCAAAACAACCTGGATTCGACAGCAGATAGCCGTCGAGACAGCACCCGTACTGTATTGGTGTCCCGGAACCGGCAATGTGCCGATCGACCAAACCTGCATCGTCGCCGAATTCCCCCAAATCACCATCCTGACAGACGGCCAAGAATCCGAGTTCGCGAAACACCTAAACAACGGCGTTTCAGCTTACATTGAACTGGGATTTTACCTACAATTAACATCAATAGAAAACCTGCTTCAAAGCTTCCCCAGTCGCCGATTCGCTGTCGTACCACCAGACATCAAAAACACCGAATGGCATCAATGGGCGGATGTAATTGTAGAGGGCATAGCCGTTAGCGGCGAACCGGAAAAACTATCAATTTGGCGCAGCCCCGCCAGCGGACAAGTCCTCGATCCAGCCAGCCTCGATCTGTTTTGGTACGAAGAAATGACCCAAGGAGCCTACGGCAAAATCCACCGAGCCAAAGGCATCTTTGACATAGCCGACGGGCGATCTTTCTACTTCGACTTCGCCGCGAAATTCCAAGAAACTGCCCACGAAGAATTGCCACTTCCCCGCTGGCTAGAAGGCCGCCCCCAAAGATTTAGCGGCATAGAAATAGTCGGCGAAAATCTTGATGAAACAGCATTAGGACAAACTCTAGAAGATTGCTGTCTCTCCGAAACAATTATGTTGAATTACCAACAACAAGTCAAAGAATCACTTTCATTAGGAGAAGAAGCAGAATGAAAATAGCAGTTATGTCCTGCATTCACGGCAACTATGAAGCCTTAAATGCAGTTTTATCAGACATTGACGAACAACAAGCCGATAAAATCTTTTGTCTCGGAGATTTAGTCGGCTACGGGCCCAATCCCCACGCCGTAGTAGAAATGATTCGATCGCTCGACATTCCCACTTGCGTCGGCTGTTGGGATGAAGATATTGTCGAAGGTTTGAACTCCTGCGAATGTAGCTATCCCTCAGTTTTAGCCGAAAAAAGAGGCAAATTAGCTCACGAATGGACTAACAATCAAATCTTCCCAGAAACGCGAGAATATTTAGCCACTTTGCCACACAGTCTGCGAGAAGACAATATGTGTTTTGTTCACGGTAGCCCTCACAGCAATCATGAATATTTACTGCCGACAATGGATGCTTTTTCTGCCTTAGAGCGGGTATTTTCTGCGGGTGCTGATGTGCTGTTTTGCGGTCACACTCATGTACCATATGTCCGTACTTTAGATGCTGGAAATATGCAGGTTAGAGTCAGCGGGCCAAGCATTGAAGGAGACAAAGATTTGAGTTTTACTGCTCCTTTAAAGCGGATTGTGAATGTTGGTTCTGTAGGAGAACCGCGCCACGGTAGACCGAATGCTACCTATGTGATTTATGATGTTGACGCGCAACAGGTGATATTGCGAGAAGTGGAATATGACTATCAAACTACTTGCGCTGCAATTATTGAAAAAGGTTTGCCGCCGATTTTTGCTTGGCGTTTGGCTAGAGGTTTGGAATATGCCGAAAGAGCTGACGATCCGACTCATGTTTGTGAGAGATAGATAAACAGTTGACAGTTGACAGTTGACAATTGACAATTCAATCATTCCAATGCAACCAGAAACGATATGAATCGGCGGTTGAAACCGCTACTACAAAAACGAAGTCCGCCGACGCGGACTAAGAGTAAAGGAGAGATTCAGAACTTTTTCCTTTATCTTACTTCGCGTCCTTTGCGCCTTCGCGGTTCGTTCAAAACAATCTCCGAAAAAAACCTTTAGTATCAACAACAATAAACAATGAAAAACTGGGCAATATTAACAGGAATCGAAGGGAATGTTGACGAATTGTATATTTTAGGCGATTTAGTCGGCCCGAATCCCGATTGCGAAAAATTAGTGCAGCGAGTTCGATCGCCCAAACGAGGAGAAATCGCACCTCAAATCTGTATCGGGTGGTGGGAAGAACAGTGTTTTAACTTATATGGAATAGGTTCTAGCCCTGATGCGACAGAATTGCAACAAAAATACGGTGCTGAGACGATTAAGTTGCTCTGGGATTCTGTCAGCCGAAAAACTGTAGAGTGGTTGCGCTCTTTGAATTTTGGTTTTCATGAATTGGATTGTTTGTTGATTCATGGGAGTACCGTTAGCGCGTCTGATGAGCTTACCCCGGAGACTCCGCCGCCTGTGATGCTCGATCGCGTAATCCGTGCTGATGCTAATAATTTGTTTTGCGGGCGATCGGGCTTAGCATTTGAGTATCAATTACAGCCAACTATTCTCAATAACTGGGTAATGACTTTGGACTCCCAGGAGCCTCCTGGAACCGTGTCTGCAACTGCACGAAGGGCGATCGGAGTTGGGAATGTCGGGCGGATCGCCGATCGAGCAACTTATACCCTGTACGACCCAGATACCGATACAGTCAAGTTCCGAAACGTCTCTTACAGCACCCGCAAAGGGTTTCAACCTTCTTGACTCCGGAATTGGAATTTCCAGCTAGTTGATATAGATTATCAATTAACTTAGACTGTAATAGTATCCAAAGTAGCGATCGCGCTAAACCTAAATCCTATGACTCTTTCAACCTACACTCCAGCCTTGTACTCTAATCTCAGACAGCAGACTTTCACCTGCCGTCAGTTAGTACCCATGCCCTTTAACGGCTTACTGCGAATTGAACGGGGAGCCGTCCGAACCATGACCTGGAGCGAACAGGGAACACCAATAACCCTCGGATATTGGGGAGTTGGAGACGTACTCGGTCACTCGCTGTCAGGCATTGAACCTTATCAAATTGAGTGCAAAACTCATGTAGAAGTGAGTTACATTCCTCAAAATTTGTGCTATCAATCCTTAGATGAAATTTTCAGACACTTTCAGCAAACTCAAGAATTTTTCTGCATTGTGCGTAGCGAATATCTGCGGGATAGATTGGTGCAACTATTAGCTTGGTTGGCAAAAAAATTTGGTCGGGAAGTAGCACAAGGAATCTTAATCGATCTGAGATTGACTCACCAGGAGATTTCTGAGGCGATGGGAATTACGCGGATTACCGTCACGCGCCTGATGTGTCGGCTGGAGCAGGAGGGAATTATCGATCGCACTCGCCCTCAATACATTGTTTTAAATTCCCGTTTGTAACATGGGATTAATCTGGAAAAGAGATGACAGTCAAGTGTTCAAGAGTCATCAGCTAGCTGAGCAATAATTCTAGGGCTTGCGCTTACAGCACATTTTAGATATCATGAGAATGATTATCATACTTAGTCTAGTGCGATCGCCCGTATCGCCTGGATTTCAGCTATCAAGTGCGATCCTCTTCGAGGACTGCGCTAACGACAATTGCCTTGGGAAGCGCAGTGCCTTTCCCAATTAACAGCAGGGCTTCTACAATTAATAGATGAGGGACAATGACTAATCTCACTGTACAAACCCCAGATTTAATTTCCGATTTTCCCAAAAGAGGAATGCCCGTAACTATAATTACCGGATTTCTCGGCAGTGGAAAAACCACTTTACTCAATCAAATACTCAAAAACCGCCAAGATTTAAAAGTAGCAGTTTTAGTTAACGAATTTGGCGATATCAACATCGATTCGCAGCTTTTAATTTCTACCGAAGATGACATGGTAGAATTGAGCAACGGCTGTATTTGTTGTACCATCAACGAAGGCTTAGTCGATGCCGTCTACCGAGTTTTAGAACGGGAAGAACCCATCGACTGCATGGTGATTGAAACCACCGGAGTTGCCGATCCTCTACCGATCATATTGACATTTTTAGGCACTGAATTGCGGGATTTAACCAGTTTAGATTCTGTACTCACCGTAGTCGATAGCGAAACATTCACTCCCGAACATTTTGACAGCGAAGCAGCTTTAAAACAAGTGGCATTTGCAGATATTGTGCTGATGAACAAAACTGATTTAGCTCCTCAAGCAAAAGTAGAAGAGTTAGAAGCTTACATTCGCACAGTTAAGGAAGGAGCGAGAATTCTCCACTCTCAACACGGTGAAGTTCCTTTACCCTTAATTTTGGGTGTAGGTTTAACACAAGCCGATCTTTTTGATAGTGTTGAAGCAGAGGAAAAACACGAGCATCACGAACACCATCACGAACAGGATCATCATCACGAACATCATCACGAACATCACCATCACAGACATCACTCCAATCACTTAGACAATGACGGATTTGTTTCGCTATCATTTGAGAGCGATCGACCTTTTTATCTCCACAAGTTCCAAGAATTTCTCACCGAAGAAATGCCCTTAGATGTATTTCGAGCAAAAGGCATTCTCTGGTTTGAAGACAGTCCGATGAGACACATTTTTCAACTTAGCGGCGCGCGCTATGAATTAAACGCTTACGAATGGTTGACTCCACCCAAAAATCAACTCGTAGTCATCGGCCGCAACTTAGATACTGCTCAAATTCGAGAACAACTTAACAGTTGCTTAGTTTAAGATTTCATCAATCTAAGTATCACGTCCAGGATTCTAGCCGACACATTTTACATTAGGTATCGACAATATTTAGTGTGGAACAGGCAGGATGCCTGTTCAAGACAATTTTTTGGGGAGATATCTATTTAATTTCGCCGTTAGTGGTTGCAATTTTTGCTGTTCACAAATCGTGTAAATACTAACGGCAAATTTTACATTTATATCGATAAAACTCATCCAAAAAAATCTCAATATTTTAATATTACATTTTGTAAATCTTGTTATAATCAGGTAGCAACCAAAAGTCCATACCGACTGTTAAACATTCTCACAAACTGCAAGCATGACTTTATCTACTCGCCCAGAACTGACTTCTCCAAATGGTGTAGTGTCATCAATTCCTACTCAATCTCAACCCCCTGTCTCAGATGAAGAAATGAGACAAGCAGTGCGTACATTGCTGCTAGGATTGGGAGAAGACCCAGACCGTGAAGGGTTACGAGATACACCGAAACGAGTTGTCAAAGCCTTGCAGTTTCTAACTGGAGGTTATCGTCAATCTCTCGACGAACTGCTCAACGGAGCGGTGTTCACAGAGAATGCTAACGAAATGGTATTAGTGCGGGACATTGATATTTTCAGTTCCTGCGAACATCATATTCTGCCAATTATTGGCAAAGCACACGTTGCTTACATTCCCAACGGCAAAGTAATTGGACTGTCAAAAATCGCTCGAATTTGTGAAATGTACGGCCGCAGATTGCAAGTACAAGAACGCTTGACTGCACAAATTGCTGATGCACTTCAAGGATTGCTAAAACCTCAAGGTGTAGCAGTTGTAATTGAAGCAACTCATATGTGTATGGTAATGCGTGGCGTGCAAAAACCAGGTTCTTGGACTGCGACTTCAGCAATGCGTGGCGTGTTTGCTGAAGATTCCAGAACTCGTCAAGAATTTATGAGTTTAATCGCACACAAATCAAGTTTTCACTAGCTAGAATTGTCTGCGAAAACTTCCGTATTTGCAGGCTGAACAAAGAAAAGAGAGTCATATTAGATTACCATATTTCTCTCTTTTCCTTTCCTCCCTCTGCGCCCTCTGCGCCCTCTGCGGTAAAAAATCTTATCTAAACTGAAATGGAAATCACCAGTGTTACGCGATCGCAAATCGATTTAGCGGTAGTCGGGGCGGGGCCTCACGCTTTAACCCTGGTTACTCATTTGCTGCAAAAATGCCAGAAGAAGCGGGACAAATTTTGGGTTTTTGACCCCAGTGGTGGCTGGCTAACTCAGTGGGAGAGGCAGTTTGCGGCTTTGGAAATTCCACACTTGCGATCGCCTGCGGTGCACCATCCCGATCCCAATGCTTTTGAGTTGCGACGGTTTGCCGAATCTCGCCCTAACGAGTTGTTTGCGCCCTACGATTTGCCAGGAAGTCGGCTGTTTAAGGAATTTTGTGGCGATGTGGTTAAGAGATGGGAATTGGGCGATCGCGTCATCAAGGCAAAAATAACTCGGATTGAACCGTTACAACGGAGTTTTCGGCTTTGGTTTGAGGATGGAGAAAGTGCGATTGCGCGTCGTGTGGCGATCGCCACAGGCGGCGGTAAACCCCAACTACCGGAGTGGACAAATCAAATTCAAACGCCCTATCCACCAGACAAACTTTGCCATTCCCATCAAGTTAATTTGCAGGGATTAAAGTTGCAGGGAGAAAGGATTTTAATCGTTGGGGGCGGTTTAACTAGCGGACATTTGGCAGTAGGTGCGATCGGGCGCGGTGCCCAAGTAATATTAATGTCAAGACGAAAGTTACAAGAAAAATTATTTGATGCCGAACCGGGTTGGTTAGGGCCCAAATATCTCAAAGGTTTTGAAAATGAACCAGACTGGGAGAAGCGGTGGGAGATGATTCAACAAGCTCGCAACGGCGGCTCTATGACTCCTGAAATTATGACACAATTGCGTCGAATTTCGCGGGATTCGTGTCTTGAATTTCACCCAGAATGTCAAATTATTGAGGTTAAATGGGATGACAATCAATGGACTGTTTACTGTCAGGATGGAAATCAGCTATTCGTTGATAGAATTTGGTTAGCAACAGGAACAAAATTAGATGTAACAGCCGAACCATTGCTGACAGAAATTTTAGAAGCTTATCCAACTAAAATAGTTAAAGGATTGCCTGTTTTGGACGAGTATTTGCGTTGGCCAGGATGCGAGTTATTTATTATGGGTGGTTTAGCCGCTTTGCAAGTAGGGCCGGTTGGTCGAAATCTTTCCGGTGCAAGGATGGCAAGTTCGCGCATTGTGCCAGCTTTAATTAAGTCTAGGGCTAGGGTTTCATTAGCTCAAATTGCTGGGTAATTCCTAATAAATATAGATTTGGGTGACGGAACTGCGATAATAATGATTATCATTCTCTATAAACTCCAGTTCCTATGTCATCCGCAAATAACGTCGAGTCCGCCCTTCCCACCGAGAATAATCAAAATCCCTCCCCGATCGCCATTCGTCCCCGCCGCCTGCGTCGCACCCCCGGTTTGCGTCGCATGGTACGGGAAAATCATCTGACAGTTGACGATCTCATCTATCCGATGTTTGTGATGGAAGGAGAAGGGCAAAAAGTTGAGATTGCTTCGATGCCTGGTTGTTATCGCTTTTCCCTGGATTTATTGCTAACAGAAATCGCCGAATGTTGGAATTTGGGGATATGTGCGATCGCCCTTTTCCCAGTAATCTCAGAAACCAAAAAAGACGACACCGGAACTGAAAGCTATAATCCAGAAGGATTGGTTCAACAAACAGTCAAAGCCATTAAACAAAACATCCCCGAAATAGTAGTAATTACCGACGTAGCCCTCGACCCTTTCACATCACACGGACACGATGGTTTAGTTGATGAAAGCGGTAAAATTCTCAACGATCCGACTGTTGAAGTGTTAGTAAAAATGGCAGTTTCTCAAGCCGCCGCTGGTGCAGATATGGTCGCACCTTCCGACATGATGGACGGCAGAATTGGTGCAATTCGCAAAGCCTTAGATGCCGCAGGATACATCGATACAGCAATTTTGGCTTATTCCGCAAAATATGCCTCTGCTTATTATGGCCCGTTTCGGGATGCCCTCGATTCTGCCCCCAAATTTGGAGACAAAAAGACTTATCAAATGGATGCTGCTAATGCTAAAGAAGCGCTGAAAGAAGTTGCTTTGGATATCGCAGAAGGTGCAGATATTGTGATGGTAAAACCTGCTTTGGCTTATCTCGATATTATCTGCCAAGTGCGCCAAGCAACTAATTTACCCGTAGCTGCTTATAATGTCAGCGGCGAATATGCAATGATCAAAGCTGCTGGAAAGTTGGGTTGGATTGATGAAAAACGGATTATTTTGGAGACTTTGACGAGTATCAAACGGGCTGGTGCCGATTTGATTTTGACTTATTTTGCCAAGGAAGTTGCTTTGATGTTGAAATAAGGGAATTGTTTTAAGCGCTTTTAGGAACAGGCTCTCTGGCCTGTTCCACAAGAATTATGGGAGAATTACGATGGAAATATAATCAAATCTCCGATCGAGTTATCTGTACGTAATATCATTGTGGTATGGGAATGATTTAACCACAGAGAGCGCAGAGAGCGCAGAGGAGAGAGATGAATAATTTCGATGAAGTGCAGATTTTGGAACATAATCAACAGAACTGCGCTTTAGTGCAATTCTGGTTGCTGACTTCCACAACCACATTTGGCGGACAGATGCAGGACGGATGCCCGGTAATTACTCTATGGTAAGAAGATGACCGAGACGATTTGGGATTTGGGATACTTCGACCTCACTCAGTACAAATTTTGAATGAGAATTTCAGCAGTTTGAATCCCCTAGTTTCAACGCTTGTCACAAATCTAAAATCTAAAATCTAAAATCTAAAATCCAATGATGATGTTGTGCGGCAACGAATCAACTATGCCCCAGACTTTACCTCGATCGGACAAACGAACTTTTTTAGTCGTGGATGACCATGCGATGGTGTTAGACGGCACGCTTAATATTTTAAGGCAGGAGTATCCACAGGCAGATATTCTGACGGCTCCAACGGCTCAGGAAGCCCTTCAGCAAGTAGCGCAGATCGTCCCGGATCTGGTGATTGTGGATTTGGTGATGCCAGAGGCGATCGGCGAAACTGCTCAGGCTAATTCAGGGCTTCAACTCCTGAAAACGCTGATGGAGCATTATCCGAGTTTGAATATTGTGGTGCAAAGCGCCCATGTTCGCACATTGGTTTGGCTGAAACCGTCGATCGACAATCACATGGGCGGATTCACGGTTGTTGATAAGAGTCAGCCGATGAAAGACTTGCTGGCAATGGTAGATTGGGCGCTGCACGAGCGGATTTATACACCTAGAGAGATTCGCAATGGGCTGCAACTCAAACCCGCCTGGATGCAGGTGTTACAATTTGCTTTTCAAGAGAGCTTGCAGGATATTGCGATCGCCAAACGCATGAATGTTTCCGAACGCACTGTGCAATACTACTGGACTAAGATTCGAGATGTGCTAGAAGTTTATCCCGAAGATGACAAAAATCTGCGGATTCAAACGGAAGTTCGAGCTCGGGAAGAAGGACTGATTGATTAGACCTCTCCAAAAAAGCCAGTCTCGAACAGGCAAGATGCCTGTTCCACAATAATTATTGTAGAGGTCTATTAGTGAAGCCCGATCGATGGCAAGCAGTGAAAGCAGAACTCGCGACTTGGGGGCGAGGATCGCTTCCAGGGTTGATGGTGATTGTCGCTGTGACGATCGCTCGATTGACCGGTGCGCTTCAGTTTTTGGAGTTGGTGACGTTCGATCGATTTCTGCGGCTACGTCCTCCTGAGCCAATGGATGAAAGGATTGCGATCGTCGCTATCACTGAGGAAGATATTCAACGCGCCAAAACTTATCCGATTCCCGATCGCGAAATTGCCGATTTACTCAAACGATTGCAGACTTATGAACCGATCGCGATCGGGCTGGATATTGTCCGCGATATTCCGGTTGAACCGGGCCACGCTGAACTAGCATCGGTGTTTCGTAACAGCAAGAATGCGATCGGAGTGGAGATTGCTTTGCCCGATCGCAATGGCTTTATCGTCGCACCTCCACCCGCACTGCGATCGGAACAAATTGGCTTTGCAGATTTCGTCCTCGATGGGGATGGCTATCAGCGCCGCAGTTTATTGGGCACTTACAACGATCGCCAAGAATACCGTTTTTCCTTCGCAATCCGTCTGGCTGAGCGCTATTTAGCAAACCGAGGAATTAAGGCAGGTAATGGAATTCGCGATCGAGAGGCGATGCGATTTGGCAATATTGAATTGACCAGAATGCGGCCCAATTCTGGCGGATATGTGGGGGCGGATGCAGGCGGTAATCAGATTTTGCTGAATGTTCGCAGCGGTTTGGCACCTTTTCGAGTCATTTCTCTAGCACAAATCAAGGCGGGAAAAGTAGATCCAAACTGGATTCGAGGCAAGATTGTGCTGATTGGGATGATGTCTTTTAGTGCAAAGGATTTGGCAAGTTCAGGTGCGATCGCAGGTATCAATCCCGGACGGATTTACGGAGTGGAAATGCAAGCCCACGAAACCAGCCAGATTATTAGCGCGGTGCTCGATCGCAGACCGTTGATTCAGGTTTGGGGAGATGACTGGGAAACTCTCTGGATTGGGGTCTGGGGACTCTTGGGGATGAGTTTGGGGCGATTTCTGCGATCGCCGTGGAAAATTTTGTTGGGGCTCTTAATCGCCAGTATTAGCTCGATCGCGATTTGTTACGGATTAATTTTGATGGGGTGGTGGATGCCGATCGTACCTGTGTTCCTGATTTTGGTGCTAAATGGGGCTGGCCGGGCGGCGGCACTTTTCTATCGTCACCAGCAGGAATTGCGACTGCGGTTGGAAGAACGTCAATTTGCGATCGAGCAAACTTTTAATGCGATTCATAGCGGGCCTTTACAAACATTGGTAGTGATTTTGAGAACTGCTCAGGAGCAAGATCCACCCCCATCATTTTTAACGGATTTGCAACGCCTGAATCAAGAATTACGGGAAGTTTACGGATCGGTGCAGCGAGATGCGATCGCCGATGAACCGCATTTGCGAATGGGAAGTGCGATCGAATTAGCCCTGCAAGCCCCGTTGCATGAATTGCTATACAAGGTCTATTCCAACACCCTCGAACAAGAACTGCCCTACCTCCAAACGATCAAATTCAAAATAGTGCAGTTCGATCCTTTGAACACATCGCATCTGCGGTTGGAACACAAACGAGGACTCTGCCGCTTTCTCGAAGAAGCGCTTTGCAATGTCGGCAAACACGCGATTGAAACCACTCGGTTGACAGTAATTTGCACTCAAGAAGGCGATCGGCAAGTAATTCGGGTGGTAGATAATGGCAATGGGAAACTGTCTGAAATAGAAGCGACAATTCAAGATTCAAACACTAACATTCAATCTTCAGGATTAGGAACGCAATTGGCAAACAATTTAGCTAAACAATTAGGTGGAACGTTTCGGCGCTATCAAAATGTACCGAAGGGAACCGTGTGCGAGTTAAGTTGGTCAGCCAAACGGCGGTGGTTCTGGTGATTTTCGAGAAGCGATCGTGGGTGCGGGTCTTCAAAATCTAGGATAGATCGCTTGCTGGAGGATGCAACCCCGTTTGAATCCAAAATCGTCTGGTTGCTCGGATAGAATCATCATCTGGATAGCGTGTATCGTTTAAATCAAGGCGGATGCAGGTTGCTCGACCGATGGGTGTAATCCCTTGAATCACAACTCCGTTGTCTAGCCAAACAAAATGTTCCTCCCACTTCTGCTGACGAGGATTGAAAATAGGGACAATTTCCTGGGTTTCTGGATCGACTCCAGCCACAAAGTTATACCGTCTTTCATTACAACGACGACAGGCAAGTGCAAGATTATCTATTTCGTCAGGCCCACCCAGAGATTTTGGGATAATGTGATCAAATGTGAACCGATTTGCGCTCAGACGTTCTGGCGAATGACAGTATTCACACAAATAGCTGGCTCTTTTGCGTATGGCTTGTTTGGCTACATCACTGATTGGCATTTTGGGCAGCAAGCATAGCGTTGATATAGGTAAAAATTCGATCTAACTCTCCGATCGCGTCTAGTTCTGTAACTTCATCTGGAGTGAGTTCAGGGCGAACGCATCTAAACTTTATATTAACAGAATATGGTATATTGGACAAGAATTATTGAGTAACTACAAAACATTTAATTAGGGTTCACCTGTAT
>NZ_JAEQDE010000011.1:0-1343 GCF_020737865.1 Microcoleus sp. PH2017_35_SFW_U_B | reverse complement strand
CCGTTACATAAATCCTACCCAAAGTTACTCAAGATTGGACAATATTGGACTTTGAGCTTCGTTTACTTCCTGCTTCATCCTGGTAGTGTCGGCACTCACCAGTCCGCAGGCTAACCCCGTCTAACTGACGGTTTTTGACAAATTAATCGCTGCGTTCAAATCGCGGTCAACAACAATACCACAATGACTGCATTCAAACACTCGTTCAGAAAGAGAGAGTGTTTCTTTTTTAGTTCCACAATTAGAACAAGTTTTTGAGCTGGGAAACCAACGGTCAACAACTACCAACTTTGAACCGTACAACTCGCATTTGTAGGTTAACTGTCTGCGAAACTCAAAGAAGCCCATATCGGCAACAGATGCAGCTAGCTTGTGCAACGCCATCATTCCGCTTACGTTCAAGTCTTCTATGACAATTACACCGTGGTTTTTGGCAAGTAATGTCGTTAGTTTGTGCAACGTATCTTGACGGATGTTAGCTATCTTTCTATGCAGTCTAGCTATCTTGACTTGTGCTTTTTGACCATTGCTCGAACCGATGACTTTATGGCGACTCAACCATTGCATCCTTGAGAGTATGTCGCGATATTTTTTGTAGGATTTAGCACCGATAACTACTTCACCTGTTGATAGAGTAGCCAATGCTTTAATACCGAGGTCAACGCCTACAATGCTTGTTTGGCATGATTCTTGCTGTTCTACATCAAACCTGAAACTGATAAACCACCTGTCGGCAATACGGGATATCGCGCAAGACTTAGTTGATACTTGTGGTAGCCTTTCATAAGTCTTGAGGACGGCAATTACGGGAACTTGGATTTTGTTAACCCCGCAGATTTTGACTGTTCCTTCTAATGTGAAAGAATCTCGCCTTCCTTTTTTCTTAAACTTCGGTACACCAGCAGTCTTTTTAAAACATCGTTTCCATGCATCTCGCAATGCCATTAATGCCTGTTGTGGTGTAGATTTACTGCACTCGTAATACCAAGCATTCTCCGACTTCACCATAGCTACTAACAATTTATGCAAGTCAATAGCTGTGGGAAATTTGAGCTTTTCGTTGGGATTGGCTTGGTTGTGACCAAGAATATTTTTGGTCAGCCACAAACCCCAATTCCAAGCATGACGCGCCACTCCGCAATGCTTAGCTAAAAGTATGCGCTGCCGACTATTTAGTTTCAATTCGGTTTTGAATCCGAGTAACATGGCAGTCCTTTAATCCCTTCTCGCGCAGGCTTGTGACATATTCCAACCTTAGCAGAACTTGCGAGTGAAAAAGCTACCCACAATTGAGCAACAATGGGTAGATTTGTCCAAGAATCAAGTTACAGTTTCTAGCCCCC
>NZ_JAEQDE010000138.1:0-13237 GCF_020737865.1 Microcoleus sp. PH2017_35_SFW_U_B | reverse complement strand
ACTTTCATCACACCGAACTCTTGCGACTCCAAGGCGGTAGTAACAACAAATGTAAAGCCGTCCTGAAAGGACGGGGTTTCAAACCCATTTTTCTGATGAAAGCATTTGTAGCAGGAGCGACAGGTCAGACTGGCCGCAGAATCGTCGCAGAATTAGTCAAGCGTGGCATTCCAGTGCGTGCCCTCGTCCGAAATCTAGAGACAGCGAGGCAGATTTTACCACCGGAGGCTGAGTTAGTTATTGGCGATGTATTAAATGCGACTTCTCTGGGCGATGCGATCGGCGATAGTACGGTGTTGCTGTGCGCGACGGGGGCGGCCCCGGGTTTTGACCCGACTGCGCCTTACAAGGTGGATTTGGAGGGTACTAAAAATTTGGTGGAGGCAGCTAAGGCTAAGGGAATTGAGCATTTTGTGCTGGTGACTTCTCTGTGCGTTTCTCAGTTTTTTCACCCGCTGAATCTGTTTTGGCTGATTCTGGTTTGGAAGAAGCAGGCGGAGGAATATTTGCAAAAATCCGGCTTGACTTATACGATCGTCCGTCCGGGCGGTCTCAAAAATGAGGATAATTCAGATGCGATCGTCATGACTGGCCCCGACACAATGTTTGAAAGCAGCATTCCCCGGACTAAGGTAGCTCAAGTCTGCGTGGAAGCGCTGTTTCAGCCGGCGTCTCGCAACAAGGTTGTGGAGATTGTGGCGAAGCCGGAGGCCCCGCAAAAGAGTTTTGAGGAGTTGTTTGCTGGCGTGGTTTGATTGAATTAGGACTGGTGCACTGGTTCCCAGAAACCGGGTTTTTTTACGAAAATACGCATTTACAGCCAACAATTTAGGTAAAAAACCCGGTTTCTTTAGTCCCTGGTAGCGAACAAAGTAACCGGGTTTTTTTACGGGTAAATCTAAAACTTGTACAGCGAAGTCGAAGTATCTAAAATCTAAAACTTGTACAGCGAAGTCGAAGAATCTCAAATCGGCTGACGCACCCGCGCCCAAGTCCCATCAGTACAAACCGCAGAGGAATTGCCAATTTTTCGATCGCCAAATCTGGCAAAATCTTAAGAGCTTGACAATCCGCCATTGAAATTTCCCCTTCCCCGCATGATGAAAACTCTCAAGTGGCCAGCTTGGTTCCCCTATCCGATTTCGTGGTTAAGGGCATTTGCTCTCGCTCAGAGTTTTAGTTTTGTCCTTCGCAGGGGCATTCCTTTCGCCAACGACGATATCGGCTTTCTGGCTCTGCTGCTGGCGGCTTGGCTGATTCAGTTACCTTTGTTCTTTGTCGCTCACTTTTTGGTCGTCAAAATCCTCAATCCCTTGCTGACTGTGCTGCCGGGCCGCTTTCGAGTGGCGCGCAAGTTCAAGCGGCGGCATACTGGAGTGCGATCGCACTTGCGAGAAGGGTTGAATGCTGTAGTAGTGATTTTTTTTGCATTCAATCTGGCGCTGTTGGTGCAAATGGCGATATATTATTGGCCAGCGCGATCGATCGATCCGGCGCAAATGCTCGCAGGAATCTCCACTCTCACAAATGTGGCGATCGCCGGTGAATTAGATTTCTGGCTGGTAAAATTGGCAGGAGCTTTATCGAGTTTAACGCTATTAGCCGCGCCGCTATACCAACACGATTTTCGCGTGCGGCGGATGCGGGCGGATCGAAAATTAGCCGAAATCGCCGAAATGGAAATGACTGCATTTGAAACCGAGAAACTGCGCCGCCGCCAAAAAAGTTTGCTGAGGCGATCGGAACTTCAAATTCTCGGATTTATAATTGTCATCGGCGCTGTAATTAGCTGCGCTGTTTTTTTGGTAGCAAATTTGCGGGGAAATCAGCAGTTTTCGCAGTCTGCGAGCGAGGTGAGAAAAATGCCACCGCTGGCTATGAAAACGGGCGATCCTTACATTCGAGCTTTGATGCGGACTATTTCTGCTAGCGAGTCCAATGTTTCTCGGCCTTATCACGTTGTTTACGGCGGAAAATATGTATTAGATTTGAGCCGTCATCCTGACTGGTGCGTGAAGATTGTTAACGGCCCGAATGTTGGCAAATGTACTACGGCTGCTGGTAGGTATCAATTTTTGACTTCAACTTGGAAAGATAAAGCGAAGCGCTATCATCCAAAGCCTGGTAATTTTGTATTGT
Source organism: Microcoleus sp. PH2017_35_SFW_U_B (assembly GCF_020737865.1). NCBI lineage: Bacteria > Bacillati > Cyanobacteriota > Cyanophyceae > Oscillatoriales > Microcoleaceae > Microcoleus > Microcoleus sp. PH2017_35_SFW_U_B. The sequence goes on along the minus strand of NZ_JAEQDE010000138.1, from coordinate 11,098 downwards.
GGCAAGATTACAGTTTTGAACCGGAATATCAAGATGCTGTGGTTTATGCTTGGTTGAGCGATCGCAAATTTTGGAAAGCCGATATTCCTGAGATGTTGCGGCAGGAAAGATTAACTGATGTTTTGCGAATGTTGTCGGGAACTTGGACGAGTTTGGGATATGGAATTGAGAACAATTCTATGAGTTCAAGTTTGCCGAAAGTCTACCAGAAAGTGCTGCGAGAAGAATTGGCAAATGCTGGTTCTTAGGGAGTTATATCAAATAAGTTCGTAGTGCGGACTTTAGTCCGCAGATTAGGACAGGTTCGTAGTGCGGACTTTAGTCCGCAGATTAGGACTAAATTCCTCACTACAGGTTCGTAGTGCGGACTTTAGTCCGCAGATTAGGACTAAATTTCTCACTACGAACCTGGTTTCCGCTGCTAATTTACCCTCGGTTTAGTGATATTTTTAAGAGCGAGGCAGAGCCTCTATGTATAGGTTCCAAGGCAGAGCCTAGGAACAAGTTAAATGACTAATGACTGATGACTAATGACTGATGACTAATGACTGATGACTTTGTAGCTGCGGGCGATCGGCTCAAACAAACACACTCTGTAACAAAAATTGGTTTGATCGTTCGGAATGCGAGTCCGCAGATGATTATTGTAGTCCCCACTAGAAACTTATCTTGCGGGCGATCGGCTTAAACAAACACTTTCTGTAACAAATTAATAAGATTTGCGATGGAGTTTGATAAGAGTTATGATACAGTTTAACTCGATCCCTGACTATCGTGAATAATTATTTCATGGTTTCATCCCTATTACCAATCCGAGTAACAATATAAATATTGAGCAAGCCCCGAGAAATTTGGAGGCTCTACGGATCAAATAAGGATACAGCTATGTTTTGCCTGAACCGAGAAACCAGACATTTAGGGCTAGTCGAAACCAGCAATAGGGAGATGCGAGGCTCTACAACCTCGGCTGCTAAAAATATCCGCAGAGTCCGATCGCGAGTGTATAAAGATGAGGCTTTAGTATCGGCCTCCCTGGCGGGACTTCCCGCTCTTTTAGCATCCCTAGAAAGCTTTCGCGAGTAGAGTTTGACAATTTCTCTTGTTGAACGTCGGGAGTTGACTTAGCTAATTATTGCCAGACTCCGGAAAAGATATTCTTGACTCCGATCGCAATTCTATTTAAGTCTTCTTTCAGCAGCGGCGGCCAAGAAACTCCTCTGGCCCGTCCTGCTTCAAATTGCAGCAAACTGTCTGCGGAGAGTAAATGGAGGGCCGAGATTAATTGGCGATCGAGCATTGGAGATTCTTGAAGCCCTTCAAACAATATTTTTAAAGCTAATAAAATCGATGTCACCTGTCCCGGTACGGGTGGCTGGCCTTCTTTGAGGCGCATCAGGAAGGCGTCGGGATTTTTCTTGGTTTCCAGGGCGGTTCCTTGGTCGATCAGAAAACTGCGGGCTGTTTTGTAATCCATTTGACGTGCGATCGAGTTCTTGCAATTAATCAGCAAATATTATATCATCTTTTGTCGCAGTATATTTGTTAATATAGCAGAATCAAGAATCAACAAGCAACTCGTAAGGCGCGCACTGTACAGCCGAAAGCTACTCGTGAAGTCCGCATTCTCATCTACCATACAAGCTCTCGGAAGGTTCGCATTGCACAGCCTACAGCTACTCTTGCTAGTTAGGGTTCAACAGTTGACAGTTGACAGTTGACAGTTGACAGTTTGAGAGCGACCTCTAGCTAGAAGGAAGAGGATTGGAGTAATGAATAGTCTGATTTTAATTTCTCCCTCACTCGTGAGAGGCTTTCAACCAATTATTTCTGGTAAGTTTTAGATAACGGAAAAATCAAACAATGGCAAAACGGCCGAAAAATAGCATCAACTCCCAGATTTATAGATACTGGTGGCTACTTTTGTTGTGTTTGAGCTTCCTGTTAGTTCCGGCTCTCAAAAAAATAGCCGTCGCCACCCCATTTCCCCCGCCCGCTCCTCTTGCAAATAATGCTAGTTTTGGAGCGGGAATTCAACGAACAATGGGGTTACTTGCAACCAGCACTCCCACAGAACGCCACCAAGTACGCATCCTATTTTACGGTCAATCCATCACTCAGCAAGATTGGTGGCAAGATGTAGTGCAGGACTTAAAAAAGCGATTTCCCGATGCAGATTTGATTGTGGAAAATCGCGCAATCGGAGGCTTTGCCTCGTCTATTTTAATCCGTCCCAGCGAACATGATTTGTATCCTTTTTATCCAGACTTGCTGATTTTCCACGTCTACGGAGGTGAGGAAGATTACGAAGCGATAATTGCCAATGTCCGCCGCCGCACTACTAGCGAAATACTCTTGCATTCAGACCACATAACCTGGATTCCGACAGGTAAAAACGACAATGAAAATGAAGTCAAAGGCTACGAATGGCACAACACTCATTCTACCAAATGGTTGCCTGAGTTGGCAAATAAATACGGCTGCGAAATCGCGGAAATCCGCGCACCTTGGCGCAGGTATCTGACAGACAATCGCTTGCAGCCAAAACAGCTATTGAGCGACAGCATTCACCTCAACGCTTGGGGGAATTTTCTGCTAGCTGCTCTCATTAAACCCTACCTGCGATACAACCCAAGTTCTCCTCAAACAGCGCAGCAGAATTTAGTCAAAACTTATACAGTGGGTACTGATGTTAAGTGGCAGGATGGCAAGTTAGTTTTGGAGTTTGAAGGAAATCGGATAGATGCGATCGCCGATCGAAGCTTCAACGGCAAGGCAATTTCTGCTAAAATTGCGATCGACGGCAAAAAACCCTCAGAATTTCCCGAACTTTACAGCATCACCAGACCCAGCATTACTCTCGGCGTCGGTTGGCCAGCAATCATCCAAGTATCCAATCAAAAACCGCTCATCGTCGAAGATTGGAAAGCTACAATCACTGAGATTAACAGCGATGCTACCAAGTTTAAATTTGACGTAGTAGGTTCTCAAACAGGTTACGACGGCAGCGGTACCAACGACAAAATGTTTGTTTCAAAATCGGGCCGCGTCGCGATCGAACCGAGAAACTGGTGGCTGCAAAATGCCTATGAATACTCGAAAAAGCCTACTCCGAAAGGCTTTGAGATTTCGTGGCAAGTTAAGCCGATGTTTGTTGATTCATACATTCCGCCACAAATTGCAGATTCAAGTCGCGAATATCCTACAACATTGGCTCAGAATTTGAGCAACTCCAAACACATCCTCGAAATCGTCCCCGAAACAGACGGGACAGTTCCTATTCAAGCAATTCGAGTTTATCGCCCTCCTTATATTCCGGCGCCATGAAGAAGGACTAAAGTCCTCACTACGAACTTAATTTATGTAGTTATTTCTTCAACCTGCGGAGGCAGGTTTCGTTTGTATAGACGCGGTTTCAACCGCCGAGTTTTCTGTATAGACGCGGTTTCAACCGCCGAGTTTTCTAACAACAATTACCCCCCGCTTCTCGTAATTCCCAACTCGTGAAACATCAACAGCGATAAAAAGAAATCCGCCACAAAAACAAACACCCAAGAAGTCACAACCGCCGCCGTTGCAGCTTGGCCTACCCCTTTCCCTCCGCCCGCCGTCGTCAACCCCCAACCGCAACCGACAAGCGCAATTATCAACCCAAAAATTACACTCTTAATTGCCACAGTTACTAAATCCCAAGGCCCCAAAAAAGTCCGCACCGATTCCAAAAATACCGAAGGTTCCAACTCATAAAAATTAACCGCCACAAACAACCCGCCCAAAATCCCCACCGCCACCGAAAAAATTGTTAAAATCGGCAACATGACACAGCAAGCTATCACCCTCGGGACTACCAAATAATCAACGGGATTTGTTCTCAACATATACAGGGCGTCTATTTGTTCCGTCACCTGCATTTCTCCTATCTCTGCGGCAAAGGCAGAACCTACTTGTCCCGCCACCACGCCCGCCGTTAAAACTGGTGCTAATTCGCGGCAAAATGCCACTGCAAAAGCACCTCCCACCGCCCCAACCGCCCCAAACCGAATCAATTCTCTCGCGGATTGAACAGTAAAAATCATGCCTGCAAAAAAGGCTATTAGCAGCACGGAGCGCAAAGAATCCAAGCCTACTGTTGTTAAATGTTCCATGATTTTGCGGCGGTCAATTTTGCCTTGGAGTAGGCGCAGCAAGACTTGGCCACCTAGGAACAGCGTCACTAAAAAACGCTGAAACCACCTGTTCTTGAAGGTTTCATCTAAATGTCGATCGCGCTTTTGGTAATTTTTAACCAATGACTGACTGCTGGCGATTAATTGCAAATACGGCGAAGCACTGCCACTACTGAGATTTTCGCCAATTGTACAGCAATTATTGCACAATTTGTCAACATATAGCGGTTATCACAAAAATGAGGTACGTTGTTGGGCTTTAGCCCCCTAAGTTTAGTAGTTATATGAGCTGTCTGTTATACCTCATCTTTTTGAGAAAGGCTATATATTTTTTAAGTCTGCCAGCCCTGCGGTTGGTAACTTATACAAAAGGTATGCAGTTGCACAAAGCGCGCTCTTTATAATATAAGCTAAGAGCGCTGAAGCGCAACTACGTACCAAAGAATTAATTTCTATTGATTACTCGGCAAGCAACAAGTCGATAAACTTATCCAACTCTTCATTATACTTTTGGGCTTGCTCCTTGCCAATTCTCACCAGAGTTGATATTTTCTCTGCCGAGGCATCATCAATCGGCAGTCGTGGTTCGTGGCTTAAATCTGGAGAAATTCTCAAATATTGATTGGGTTTGTCAATGGCATCAAAAATTTGGATAATTTGATAATCTATAGTTTCAGCAACTCCCGTCATCATGATATTAATCAAAGGCTGAACCCACTCAATTTTACCCCAATTTTTCACTTCCTCGTAGGGGAATTTTTTCTGAGCTTGTCCCGTCCCCAGCGATAAAATTACCATATCTTTTGCTGTCGGGCCTTTGTCGGAGCGAGTCTCGGGAATTCTTAATTTATTTCTCACTTCGGCATAGGCACAAAGTGCGGGATTGTTGGCGAATACTCCTCCGTCAATTAAAGCATAGGATTCGTTTGTCAAAGAGTAGATTTTGGGAAGTTCAAAGTAAGAGGGAGCAGCAGATGTGGCTCTGGCGATATCTCTGAGAAAATAGTCTGCTGCTGGATATTTTTTAGCATCTATTTGATTGAAAAAATGAGCTTTTCTCCTTTCGACATCGTAACTGGAAATTAAACAAGGTTTCAGGAGTTGGCTGAGTTTGCAATCTTTGAAGTTTTGCCAACAGAATTTTTCTAACGCATCGCTCGGATATTTCTCATCTATCAAACCGTCTAGAGATTCGAGTGTTTTCAAAAATGAACTTTGAAAAAAGTCGATGCCACTATCGATCGAAAAATTAACCGCGTCTTGGGCAGTCCACTGAGGCCTGCTGGAATTTTTTGCATCCGGAAACAAATAGAGACAGGTTAAAATTCCTCCCGCACTCGTGCCGGCGATTAAATCAAAATAGTCAGCTATTCTGGCATCTGAGTTGCCGCTTTTTTGTTGTAGCTTTGACTCTAGGGTGACTCCAATTTGCGCGGGGATAATCCCTCTAATTCCGCCTCCATCTATCGATAAAACTCGGGTATATTTAGCCATGTTTTTGCCTTTTCTCGATATTTGCTAGTTCGTTACCAGAAAGAATTGGTTGAAAGCCCCAAGCCCGGGAGAAATTAAAATCAGACTATTCATTACTCCAATCCTCGGACTTAAGCGTAGAGGTCGCTGTCAACTGTCAACTGTCAACTGTCAACTGAATGAAAGTCCCGGACTAAAAAACTGGTTGGACGCGATATTTAGTGGCAAGCTGCGCCTCTGCACGCCCTAGAAATATTAGATTTTGCGTCCGAGACTGGCCCAATCTAACATCTCAAATTTAAGTTTAATTGGCTGGCTGCGAGGGTGTAGCGAAAAATATATTCTACAATTTCTACATAATTGTAGGCGGCGGCGGTTGAGTCTGCCCAGACTGTGATGCCGTGATCGCGAATTAACAACGCGGGTACAGAGGGTACACAAACGGCGAAATATTCACAAATTTCCTTGGCTATTTTAGGCACTTCTAAATAATTTGCAAATAGGGGTATCGCCACCTGTGGGTTTTCCTCCCACACCCCCAAACCTTTCAGCATTTCGATCGCAGGTAAAGGCACTGAATCATCTGCTGTTAGCCGAGAAACTAAATTTGCCTCGATTGAGTGTACGTGATAGCAAGCTTTAGCGCCTGGAAAACAATCGTAAACGGCTAAGTGAATGCTGGTTTCGGCGGAAGGGCGGCTGTCTGGAACGGGTTGTTCGACGATCGCGCCTTCGGAGCTCATTCTGATAAAATCTGAAGGGGTTAACTGCCCTTTCTGGCGGCCGCTAGCAGTAATCCAAAAACTGCCGTCTGGTAAGCGGGCTGAAAGATTGCCAGCAGTCCCAGCCATCCAACCGCGATCGTAAAAATGTTTGGCTGCTACAATTAAATCCGATCTCACATCCTCACTCATTCTCTACTAATCCTCAGTTTTTTATCTACCTTTTACGTTAATAGGAATTGTGCTGGCATATCTAAGTGCAGGGTGTGCAACGCGCACTTTACCAATAGACAAGATTGCATAAGTCTTCGATCGATCCTTCAACCGCAGATGTCAGACAGATAAACACAGATAAACGCAGATAATTTCAGGGTGTTTTCCGATTTTTGCAATTCAAGTCTAATACACATACCGCAGCCCTATGCCCCATGCCCCATGCCCCATGCCCCATGCCCCATGCCCCATGCCCCATGCCCCATGCCCCATGCCCCATGCCCCATGCCCCATGCCCCATGCCCTATGCCCTATGCCCTGTTTGGCCAATAGTTTAGTTGCAATTCCATTGCTGGGATAAATTTTCCAACACGTCAAAAAAATTATCCCATTTAGTATACGGCTTTTGCTGTTCGTCTAGATATTCGGCAAGCCGATCGCGCGCAAACACCGAGTTCGCCTGCAAAGCCATGTTAAAATCCGTCAGCGAATCTCCGATGGCCACCTGTTCCTGGGCTGGGTGCTGCGCCATCACTCGCACCTTAGATACCAATTCTGTATCTCCTTCAAACTCAGAATTGACTTGCAAGTGAGGGCCGCTAGCGTCCACATCTACAGCATAAATTGCGATCGCCCGGTGTGCCAAATCACCCATAACCGTCTCTACCATAACCCGCAGGCCGCCCGAAACGATCGCAAAATCCACCCTTTGCGCGTCCAAAAAATCCAGCAATTCCACCAATCCCGGCCGCATCAGTTGTCCCCTAGAAAATTCCACAATTTCCCCATAACATTCCGAGGGAATAGACTCTAGTAACTGCCGCACTCCCGAGCGCAAACTGATCCTTCTCGCGTACATTTCCGGCATCAGTTGAGACGACAATTCCGGTGCAAAATGCTTGAGCATTGCCACAAAAGTTTCTTCAACAGTTATCGTGCCGTCAAAGTCGCAGAATACCACCCGTTGCTGATTGTTCGGGATTGGAGATTTTTGCTTGTCCGACATCATTCGCACCATTCGAGAACGAGAAAAGTTTACAAAACTCATCGTACACCGAAGAAGCAAGAAGCAAGAAGAAAACAGCCATACTATAATAGCTAAGTGCTGTTAGCAATCACCCGCAGGATTTTATGCAGATTCTTCGAGATCGTCATCGAGAGAATCGTCGAAATCTTCATCGAGATCGTCTTCGAGATCGTCTTCGAGGAATGCTTCTACATCCTGCTTTTGATTTTTTGTCTTTTGGGGAGTAGCCTTAGCAGGCAAACAGATTAAATTATCATCCTCAGTATTAATCAAACCTTTCGATCGCAATTTGCCCATCAGCCGCGTCACCGTTACCCGCGTCGAGCCGATGGCGCTGCCAATTTGAGCGTGAGTCAAGGCCCAAGGCAGCCGATAGCCCCGAACCACATCCGGTTCTCCCTCACCTACGTAGGGTTCGCCGAACTCTTCGATCAACAAAGTGAGAAAACCCAGCAATCTGTCGATCGTCCGGCGCTGTCCCAAAGTGCTGAGCCAGAGAAGCTTTCGCTGGTGCTGGTAGCGAAACGCATCCAAAATTTCCCGGCGGAAGTGAGGCCAATTATCCAAATCGTGCCAGTACATCCACACTACGTGAGTGTGATCGGCGTGGGCGTAAGCTTGGAGCGTAAAGGGAGACTGAGCAACCAGTTCAAAGGGCTGACCGGCGCCGACGAAGCCCAAAAAAGCTTCTTCTGTAGTTTTGGAAACGGATTTGGACTTTGTTGCAGCGGCGCTAACTTGAGCGCTACCGACGAGCCGCACAGAACCTTTCTGGACTAAATAGAGCAGTCCGGGTCTGGCGGGAATCTTCTCGTCTTTGCTAAAAGTCCGGCAGCGGTAGTGTTCCTGGGCCCAGTCGATAATTCGCTGCCAGGTGATAAACGGTCGATCGATCGTTTCTAGAGGTGTGGAAGTTGATTGCATAAGTGAGGCTCTGGGATATATTTAGTTAGTGAGAAAAACAGCTTTTGCCTGCATTGCGATACTAAGTGAGACAACCAACCCCCCATTGAGCTGACACGCTTCTTAACTGTGCTGACTCTTCTCAGTTTCACCTAAAAACTCAATGTAGCAAAAAATACATGAAAATGGTAGAATTCGGCAATGAGTCGATCGTAAATTATTGTATATTTACCCCAAAAATCGCTAGAAAGCCCATTCCTTCGATGTGAACTCGCCCGGGCGAGCCGATCGACTACCTTTGACATCAGCAGTTTAACGTACAAAGATAGCGCAAGTGGTAACAGTCTCTAGGCACTTTTACTGCAAGAATAGCCGATATGGATACATTAAATATATCCCAGTGCCCGGAAGTTACAGTGAAGTGTTTTTTGCTCTTAAGGTTTCTCTTCGCGATCGAAGAGCAAGGCACAACGAGCGAAATTCCGTTAAATCGGGCTAAAAATAGGGAGCGGGTGGTGTACGTGTCTGCGATCGCCCTGAAATGGGCTGCAACTTGGGACCAGACACCGCAGGCGATCGCCGCACAGTTGGCTGAAATTCTCAAGCCGCTGTGTTGTCCAGATTTCGCCGTTCAAGTCGCACCGTCAGGAATAATTGAGCTAGAGCTGACTGATGCGGGTTTAGCTTTCTGGTTGCAGCGATTAGCTCAAATTCCCCTCCCTGTTCCAGAATATCGCACTTTATCTCCTGTTATATCCGCCGATCGGCTGTTTCCGATTCAGTACAGCCACGCACGCTGCTGTTCCCTGCTGCGAATGGCCGATCGCGATCGGTTAATTGCGATCGCACAGCCGGATGTCACCACAGCGCCGCAAATTTGGTCGCTGGCGGCCCCAAATCCTATTCCTTGGGTTGACGAGGGCGATCGTCGGCTGCTATTAGTAGCTCCAGCAGAACGCAGTTTAATTTCGGAACTGATCGCAGTGCTAGACTGTTTAGCTCCGGTTTTTGAGGCAAATCAACCCGAAAAACCTGTTAATTATTTCAAATTAGCCAATAGTTTGAGCGCTGCATTTCAGACTTTTTACAGCCAGTGCCGAATTTGGGGCGAAGTCAAAACAGAACAGCCAAAACTCGCCCAAGCCCGATTGGGTTTAATATTGGCAACTCAATCCTTGCTGCGGTTTATCCTAGAAGAGCTATTAAATGCCATTGCTCCTATAGAACTTTGATTGCACTCATAAAAAATGTTTGTAGTGAGGACTTTAGTCCTCATAAAAGTTAGGGGACTAAAGTCCTTACTACAAACCATTTGAAAACTAGCGCTACTGCGATCGCCGGATGGACTAGCGCGATTACATCTGCGATTTCCATACTGAATATCTCAAGATCGTGCCTGCATCTAGTTTAAGGCGTTGCAGGCGACAGTTGCTCTTCTTCCAGTTTTGCGAGCGGCAGCGTTACGGTAAATTTACTACCGACATCTTCTTCACTGCTCAACGCAATTTCGACGCCGTGCAAGTCCACACATTTTTTAACAATGCTCAGCCCCAGTCCTGTACCGGGAATTATACCGACATTTTTCGCACGAAAAAATGAATCAAACAGCCGTTCTTGGTCTGCCAAAGGTATGCCAATTCCGGCATCTTGCACCTAAAAAACAGCCTCGGTTTCAGTTAGTTTTAATTCAAAAACTACTTCGGTATTCGGAGGAGAATACTTAATAGCATTAGACAGCAAATTGCTGAGAATGCGCCGCAGCAAGCTAGCCTCCAAACAGGCAATCGCCGATTGACACTGATTCACAAAAATCAGCGTCACCGGATCGTTTTGAGGTTTCAACTTCAGGCTGTTCTGAAATTCCGATACCAACTCTTTACAAAACTTTGCCAAGTCTAGCGGTAGCAAACAAAGCGCCATTTTTCCTGACTCAGCTCGACCCAGCAGCAGAACATCATTAATCAAGATCACCGTGACTCCCATATTCTTGAGATACTTGCACAAAGCGTGCAAATTATTCACCAAATCTTGCCCGCGCATCGAAATCTGATAGCCATAAATACTGTCAATCATCACAATCCGCGTCTTTTCCTGTTCCACCTCTTGGCGTACCATACTCGCAAACTGATCCGGCGAATACAGCAAAGGTTCCACAGGTATCACCTAAAGACTTCCTTGTGCCATCATCGCCCCAACCGGGATGTTAACCGATTCGCAGCGGCGCAGCAGAGTAGAAATTGACAGCTTGGACTCGATCGATAATCTTTTGTGTAGTCGGTTCTCGTTCCACCTCCGACGGCGAGAAAATGTCGTAGGTTTGAACTTCGGTAAAAAATTCTGAGGAGGGGCTCAAATCGAGGAAGGCCATCGCCTCCATGTCAAAACCGAGAGTTTCGGCATTGGCGCGCAATTGCGCTTCCGGTTCTCCTAAAGTAATAAACAGGGGCGTTTCTCCCACAGCCACACCTGCGGCCAAAAAGTGAAAGCCCAGGGTTAGGAACTGTAACTTAATTTATGGACAAAGCTACCCATCCTTGACTATTTGGGTAGCTTTGTCCGCAACTCGGGCGATCGCACGAGACTATTTGCCCCTGGTT
>NZ_JAEQDE010000137.1:0-13238 GCF_020737865.1 Microcoleus sp. PH2017_35_SFW_U_B | reverse complement strand
CCCAGGATTACATCACTCAGGAGCCGTGTGCGGTGAAAGTCGCAAGCACGGTTTTGTAGGAGAGGTGGTGGGGGACACCCTGCCATCGACTCTCTAATATAAAATAATTTAAGTTAATAGATTTTAGCACTTCAGAACTTGCGCGGAATCCCTGTTAGAGATTACAAAATATCTAGGGGATTGATGGACAACCCTCCTTTGTACCAGAATTGTATTCTCCCTCAGCAGTTCGCATACCTCCTAGGAGAGTTTCCACAATTACGCACTGCTTTGTACCCCCAACAGCAGCAACTGTGACCACAAAAGGTAATTTTGGATTTTTTGAATTGTTTGGATCGACTATACCGTTGTAACTAAAAATAAGTTTTCGATTAGTATCCTTAGTGCATGCACCATTAACACAGGTATTACCCACAGAAAGAGGTTGAATCTGTCCGGCTTTGATTTCGCCTCCACCATTTAACTGCTGTGTAGTACCACCGGTAGCTAATGGCGGGCTAAACGTGACTGTTGGTGGGTCATCTGTATTGAATGTAATTTCTCTATCGCTCTTAGTTCGTTTGGCTTCGCTTTGTGCAGTTCGCAAGGTTTGGAAAACTCGATCATTCACAGTGCGGACTCTTTGTCGGTTGATGAAGCCCAGCCAGCCCGGAGCTGCGATCGAAGCTAATATACCTAACATAATCACCACAACCAGCAATTCTAAAATGGTGAACCCTGCATCGCCCTTTCTGGATGCAGTATTTTTGTAATTTGAGTTGGCTTTTGTTGCAAAGTTCTGCAAATATTTTAATAATATGGGGGTTTTCATTGTATTTTCCTGTTTGTCTCCAACACTACCAGACTTAGTAAATCATTCTCAAACACAAGTTATTTTCCTCGCGCGCCCAAACCTTGTACTTGAACGCTTGCTGTTGGGAAAAATGCCGATCTATTGGCATCATAATTAGCATCCGGTTGAAGGCGGCGGAGGCTGTTTCCTCTGATAGTAACTCTGGCTAAATTTCTAGCAGTATCGACACAAGCGTAGAAGCTATTTGTTTGATTTGTTGGACCATCGGTTATTTTTAGCGTTGTTTCATCGATTAGTGCATTACTAGAATCAGTAGTTCTGGGCTTGCTAAGAGCAGTCTGGCATTCATTGCCTGTGAGTGCTACTGGGTTGTGATCGATGTAATTAACTAATACATCTTGCGATTGCGGGTCCCAAAAATTGCTTCCTAGGGTCACATTTTCTGTAGGCTTACTGATGTCAAAACTTCGATTATAGGCGGCGCTTATTTTTTGTCCTGTTTCTACAGAAGTATAGTAAGGACTAGCCCCAGTAGCTTGAGGGTCTTTTAGCCCGTCTCGAATTTGATACCGAACAATACGGTTAGGACATGGGTTTCCTTTAGGTTCACACCAAGTAGGATCGGAGGCGCTAACTTTGTAGTAGGCGACTAATGATAAAACATAGGTGTCATTACACACTGTACCTGAATCGCAAGTATCTGGTGCAGGAGTATTCGGTGCTGTTGGAGCATAGGGAAGAGCATTTCTCTGAAGTTGTCGCTTCCAAAATACAAGAATAGGGGTTTGAGTTGCTGTTGTGAGGGGGAGAAAACTTGATATTTTAGGGATACCATTGGTTGTACTATTGTCATAAATATAAATTGCTTGACTCAAATCTTGAGCGATGAAATCAACTGCTGCTTGAATATCTTGCTCGGTATTTGCCTTGACTTGTTCCCTTCTGTCGGTATTCAGCATATCGACTACAAAGGCGAGCATCGGCGTCAGAATCAAAAATGCCATCACCGTTCCGATCAACAGCTCGATTAGGGTCATGCCCTTTTCTGTTTGAGGTAGCTTAGAGAGGTTTTGCTGGTGCTGACTTTTTAGAAGCAACCTGAGTAAACTTTTCATTTTCACTTCTTCCTTTGCCAATTTGTGAAAGACTTTTTTAGTCTAAAAACAGAAACTTTTATGGTGTTGTTTTTTTACAGCCTTTGGTTCGATCGCACAGAGAGCTGTAAGCAGATCCACCTCCACTTGTAGGAGGGATCTGTGTGCTCATTTCTACTACAGGAATTGTTCGATCGCCCAGTCCCCCCACAACAGATTGCTTGCTATTTCTTGGATCTCTTAGGGCTACCCCAGGAGCAAAGGAATCTGCTCTGTAAACCCGAACGATTAGGTTGTAACCTACTGGCGTTGGATTGTTAGGATTAGCTAAGGTTACTGGACCAACATCCCAAATACCTTGAACGAGAAAGTCTTTATTACTGGTATTTTGGCAGTCTGGAGTGCTGTCAAAGTTAACGCAGTATAAAGCATTTACATTATTTGGGAGATTAGGGGCAGAGATATCTCCTTTAACTGGAAACCCAGTAGGTTGCGGATTATTTGGAGGCTTGATCGCCCCTGTTCTCAAACCATCAATGTATGTTCTTGCTGCTTGCGTGGCGAGTTCCGTCCGCCGCGCTTGTACGCGAGTTGCTACTGAGAAAGCCATCACGGGGGCGATCGCAATCATCAGCACCGAGACTACAATCATTGCTACCAATGATTCGATAATCGTGTAGCCACCGTCTGGCGACAGGGATAAATTTTGCTGTTGTTGTCGCTTAGTCATAAATAGGACTCCAGTAATGGCGTGGCAGAAGGTTAGGAGAGTGGCGGGCAGCCTGTTGGGAACGTACCTTGGGGACGGCTGGAAGTAGCTACCGTACCGCCATTCTCCAGAACTCCGCACATCAAAGTTTTTACCCAGTCGTCATCGCGAGATACTTCGCGGAAATACTCTGCTGGTTTGGGAGTGACTGGAGGAGTCGTGAATCTTTGGGTAAACAAATCGGGTGGCTGAGACAGCAAGCCCACATCATAACCCCAGTTCCGAGTAGGCGGGCTGAAGAAAGGAATTCGACCAGCACCGATACTCGTGTTGTACGATGCAGGAGGGGCAGTGTAACCAGTTGGAGCGTTTGAGAATGCGAACAGACTCTGGAGTGCTCGGTTGGGGAGATTTGGTGCAACAACAGGTAGAGGAAGAACATCTGAGGGTATCACACTCAAAATAGGGGTGTAAGGAGCGGTACTGTAGGCACTGCGGTTGAATTGAAAGAAACCACCTTGGATATTATGACTAGCGGTAGCAACACCACTAGCAGGAGGAGGTCCCCAATTTTCCACAAAGCGTGGCAAGTTTTGCAGACCACCATTAGAATCGCCTGCGGTGGAGGAGATTGCTCGCGAAGGAGTATCTCCGGCGACCAAGATCAGATTTTGTGATGTATTGGTAGGTCTCGGCAACCACCGCGTATTAGAAGCAACATCGGTTGCTCCAGTCGGTGCTGGGGGTGCCGCTCCTGTAGCCGTGGTATTTGTCAATACTTGAGTTTGCAATACCGGCATTAAGAGGGGCTGTGCTAGAAGGGTTGGCGGGAGTGTCGCTCCAGGTATTGGTGTCATGGGGGGCCATACTGGCAACTCCTGACCATTTCCGTCTCGCCCGCCGTTGTTAACAACGTAAGGAGGTCCACTTAGACCGCTATAATTCACGACGGAAGAGGCGTCGGATGCTAGAAACCACAAAGAGTCAGCCACTTGATCGCCTAAGCCAGGCTGAACATTTCCACTTGCAATTCCTAGGGGCTGTGGTTGATTTGTTGTTGGTGCGAGGGTTAATTGATTGTTGGTGGTATCCCTGAGAAAAGCTACACGACGGGGGAATCGCTGTAATTCGGGTACGGGTGGGTTAGCTGTTGTGCCTGCTTTAAATGGACTGGTATCAGTCGCATCCAACCTCGCAGCTCGTGTGTAGCCAGTACCAACAATAGAGCTTGCTTTTACTGAACTTCCGCCTGGATTTATAAACCAATCATTAGGACCACAGGCAGCAGCAGGCAGCTTGACACATACCTCCATGACGTAATGCGGGAATGTGCCACGTCGCTGGACGGGAGTGACGAAGTTGTTGAAATAAGAACTGTCTGTCACTGGCAGGGGAGTAGGTACAGGAAGAGTTGGTGTAGGAGGGGCTGCTCTGTAAGTGGCATCACTGAGCGGTGTGCCAGGGAGAGTAGGAATTAAACCAGTAGTATCAAACGATCCACTACTGAGTCCGTTTGTGACAAAGTTGTTGGCAAAGAAGCCGTTGTACAAGCGCGAGACTTTAGCGGTCACCGGGTTAAAGTCGGCAGAAGTGGTGGCAGGGGTGCCATCTATTTTAAAGGCTTTAAGAACTGTACTACCTGCATTGTTTCTCAGGTCAAAGTCTCCCTCGTTGCGGAAGCCGGGACGGAAATTGCTAGACAGCACCGTGATTGAGTCTGCTAGGACTGTTGCTGGTCTCCAATAGTCACCTTGACAGCTTGGGAGCCTTGTGTCTCCAGCGCGACAGGCAAAGCTACCATTCAAAGAGGCGCGATTGTAAAAATTTCCCCAACTAGGTTTATCCAAAGGCTGGTTAAACTCTTCAACTTGGACAAATCCAGCAGCAGGATCGTCGATCCGACCGTGGAGGTTGAAGTCTCCTTGGATATAGACAGGCAAGTTTGATACTAAGGTTAGTCCTTTTTCTATGACAATATCAGTTGAGTTTCTGGTTGTGGGAGTGTTGCGACGGAAGAGTTGCGAGCCATTAACCAGCATAATTCCGTTGGGTTTGCGGCTGGGGTCGAGCCTAGAATCTGTCGGGCTGTTAAGCTTGCTAGTATTTTCGTCAACAACTTCTGGATTTGTAGCACTCGGTGTGCGATCGCTGCGATCGGGCAGCGCATCATCCCGGCTAGCATAAATTATCCCGCTGTTGGGTAGCAAAAACTCCTCGGTAGGCCCTGTGGGATTGTTTTGTCCGATCGTAGCCTTCCGTAGCAGGTCTATATCCAACTGAGTGACGCGAACTTCGAGGGGCTGTCGGTCTTCTAAGGCCAGGTTGTAATTCCCTTTCAGGTATGCGGAGTTGGGGTTGCGAGTTCCGCCTACGGGAGAGAGAGGGCTGCTAAGGCTGAAAGTTTCGTCTACGTTTGGGGTTGAGAGATCGTCACGTTCGATCGCCTTGATTTCTCTAGCGTTCAAAAATGCTACTTCCTTAATCGCCCCTGGATCGATAACAGCGCTTTGAGCTGCGCCGCGTAAAATATCCAAAGCACACTGAGTGGAGTCGATCGCCGCTTTGTCTGCCAAGGTACGCTTATCATCATCAAGCTGTAAAGCCTCTCTCAAAGGTCCATTAGCGAATCGACCGTCAGGAAAGACGTAATTAGCTTGCTTCTCTAAATCAGAGCTACCAGCGAACGAACCATTTACCAGATTCAATTTACCCGGTCGCACTGCTCCCGACCATGCGTAGGCTACTCCGTTGTTTGAGCCGACGAGCGTAGAGTTGCGCGGTCCTCTAATAACGCCACTAACATCTGGTAGTGGGTTGATATTTCTTGCTGTAGAGTCAGTGCTGGGGTCGTAATAGCTGCTGACACAAGCAATTGGAGTTTGTTTAGGCTGAGTTCCTGATGGTAAAGCTGATTTGTCGTAGCCGTTGTCTGCGTAGTGATAGACTGCTGTCGCCCGCATCCGCAAGTCGCCTTTAGCATACTTGGGGGTACTGGGGTCAATGCTCCCTCCTTCTGGGGGGAGCGTAGTCATATTAATGTTTGATGGCAGCGGTGCCGCTTCCCAATTGTTAGTAGCTGCATTGTTATAGGCGATTTGTACCCCCGGCACTGGCGACATCGGCATCGAGTCGGGCCAAACTATCGGGAATGCTTCTGTGGCAGTCGTTGCCGGGTCATCATATCTCAGGGAAGGTGGTGCGGGTGTACTCGGATCGTCCCACAGCGGTGGTGGCAGAAAAGAATTCAGACGCTCGTAAACTCCTGCACCCGTAACAACGCGCAAACCACCAACCCCATCAACCACAGTTTTTGGTATTTCAGCCGCAGAGTTTTCCCAAAAACCTCCTCTGTCTTGACCGCCTACATCACCTAGCTGTGTAACTTGCGGTGTGCGCTCGCGCGAGCCTCCTCCTGCCTTCCAAGGAGTGTCTGGTGTGACTTTTTGTGGGTCACTTCTATCGACAAAAGCGGGGGGGGTTGCGGTGGAGTCCCAGCGCTGAGCTGGCAAGTTGTTACCTACATTGATACGATCGCCTAAAAAGTTTTCTTTATCTAGCTGACCCTCGGGGTTCGCCGCTTCTAGCTGTGTTGCAACCAGATTGAGACCAGCTCTACCTGCTCCTGATATACCGCCTTCCTGAGCTGTTCCATCTGTTGGAAGACTCAAATCATCTACAGGTCGGAGGTTATTTCCACTATCTACAGTCGAAGGACGGCCTGGAACTACTCCCGTATTTCCCAGAGCCGCTTCTGCAAAAGGAACTTTGCGTATCCTCTCTTTAAAATAACTTTGTAGGGCCTCAGGTCTTTCCTTGGGGGGGGATGCCAGCATCGCTAGTTTGACCGATTCAGGATCGCTTGCGAGTGGTTTTCCCATTTGTTCTGCTACTAACGCCGCAAGGCGATTGGAGTAGGCATTGTTGTTGTAAAGTAGCTGAAAGCTGCTGGTACCCGCATCAACAGACTGATTTGCGGTGTTGATAACTGGAGTTGTAGTGGGAGGTGTATTGGTGCCTTGGAAAAGGTGTACTTCTACTGGACTAGCATTGCCATTGAGGGCATTACCGTTAATTAAGTTGCCAGCAACAACTATCTTGCTGTTTTCTTGATCGTAGAAACAAGAAGCTGGGCTGCTAACTTGATGTAGTTTTATACCATTATTACCGCTCAGAGAAGACACAAGCAAGTTGCTATTTGTAAGCATCCGCCCATTGATATTTAATGGTACCCCAGGCGATATGTCTAAGTCATCTTCATACACAACCGCGTTGTTGCTAAGGGGAATACGCACTGCGTCTTGTTGGTATTCTAGAGCTGATATGCTGGGAGTTCCTGTAAAAGGTTGATATGGACGATCGGTAGGAGGTAATCCTGCTGTAATATCAGCCTGTTGTATGGGTACGTTAACTGTGTAAACAAAGAAACTTTTTTGAAGTTTACCTCTAATCCTGTACCATCCAGAGTCACCAACTAAGCTAGCGACATTACCTTCAGCAGCTTCACACCCCGCCTTGACGTTCCCTAGAACCATTGGCGGGGTTCTGGCGTCTAACGGTTGTCTTGCCCTCGTGAAACCCTCTCCTTTGATGCTGCGTGGCGGGCTGCGGAAAAATATACCGTAAAGAGTAAATGTGTCGTAAGATCCGTCGTTATTTGTATCGACTGGATATCTCCAAGCAGTATTTATCGATTTATTTTCTGTGATTGTAGTACCTATCTGAGTTGAAGGCGGTTTTTTAGGCTCGTCGATCGTGGGGCCGGTGAGAGGAAAACTAAGTTTCAGGCGAGTTTCGTCACCAAAACTATAAATATCGGTTGTATCGTACTCCGCCATCAGCCGGTACAACTCTCGATCCGAGGGTGTTGCAGTCGGTCTTAGCGGGCCGTTGAGCATATAATTTATTTTCGCTTTCGCCCGATCGAGCGCGGGAGTCGCGGCCGCCAGCACTTGCTGGTTGACGCGCACGTTGCGAGCCATATTCGCCCGATCGAACGATCGCAGGACGATCGCCACAGTCAACAAGATTACTACCAGCAACACCATCGTCACCGTCGGCAGCACAAACCCCGCCACCGGCAACTTTGCCCTGCGGCCCATAGCCATAAGGGCTTGCAGCATTGCTCTCATCAGCCGCTTCGCCCCGGATCTGGTAACACCAGCAATCCGCCGCAGCAGCGATACGATAACTTTGGATAATTTGCTCTTAAACATTGATGACGCCTTCCTGAATAATTTCAGAGATGTTGACACTCCCGGGCCTAAAGGCGTGGGGATTCTTGCTTCGCAGGGATTCCAATGAATTTACCCTCGGCAAGCATCTTAACCCTGTGCCCCACGGCTGCAAGTCCCCTAATTAGAACTACTTGTGCGGCTGCTACATCTCTGTCATTTGTATAGCCGCAATGCTGACACGAGTGAACTCGTTCCGACAACTCTTTTTTTCCTGTCTCACTGAAGCAGTTAGGGCAAATTTGGCTAGTTTTTTTAGCATCTACTTTTTGGAAATACACACCACGTTTAAAGCAAGTGTGTTCCAATATATTAAAGAATTGCCCAAACCCAGCATCTAAACAGTGCTTGCCCAACATCGCCCTAGACAGTCCGATTAAATTAAGGTCTTCGACAAACACCATCCCCGCGTCATTGCAGATTTGATGTGACAATTTGCGATGCCAATCTTTTCGGCAGTTTGCCACATATTCATGCAGCAAAGCGACCTTTTTCTGAGCTTTCTTCCAATTATTTGAGCCGATCTTTTTTCTACTGACGCGCTGTTGCAGCAATTTAAGCTTGCATTCTGCGTCACTAAAAAACTTCATTCTCTTGACCAAAAGCCCTCCAGAAGTTGCAATAAAATTAGTCAACCCCACATCAATTCCTATGGGGTTGCCGTGAGGAATAACATCGGGAATCGAGACATCCCATTGCAACGTCAACATTATATACCAGCCGCTAGACCGCCTAACTACGCAAGCTTGTTTGACGATTGCGCCACCAGGAATAGGGCGCGACTGCCAAAATTTTATGCAGCCGATTACAGGCAATTTAAAAAAGCGGTTGCCTCGATCAAAATTTACACCCAACTGTGGGAAGTTAAAAGACCTCAAAGCTCCCTTTTTTTTAAATCGAGGAAACCCGTGGTTTTGCTCCCACATACTGACAAAAGCTTTTTCCAGTTTACGCAGCGTTTGTTGCAGTACGGCTGCGTTAACTCGCTGCAATGGGAGGCTGGTTTTTCTGTATACTGTTAAAGCTTTGCACTGACTTGAATATGTCGGTCTAGGCGTGTCAGCAGGAATTATGTACTCGGAGCGCAGGGAGCAAGAGTTTATTTGACATTTGCGTGAGTTGTACCAGTCTTTGCGCTCTCTCAGCGCATAGTTGTACACTTTGCGACACTGTTCTAACCAGTCTTCAAAGACTGCTACTTGTGTCGGTGTGGGCTTTAACTTAAATTCAAACGTCAAATTAAACACTTGCTTCACCTCCTTGACTAAATATAGATCAACTCTACAAATCGTCAAAAAATTCCTTATAACCAATTAAAGCCGCCCGCTTATGGGCGTGGCTTTAACCCCGAAAATTTGGTAGTTACTGCTGGACAGTACGATCCTAAATTTATCATTCCCACTTTCGACAACTTTCATATCAACCCCTTGTACAAATTCACATAACGTGTTATCTGGCTAACAAATAAAATTTCCAAACCCACAAGCAAGCTCACCGCCGATATATTTTTCCCGATAAATTTACCCCGCAAGGATTTCGGATCGGGAACTCCACTCTAGTCTAGTTCGATCGAGATGTCAGTGCCCAGCGGCCTCTTCACTCGTCGATTTTAGATTTTAGATTGAGGAATCAGTGATGACGATCGCGGTTTGGGGCTGGCAAAGCATCAAAGACAGGACACGGCAATGGCGTTTCCCTACCCAAAAACGGCTATAAAAGTGCGATCGAATTTTAGTTGTGCGATCGCCTGCAGGCACCGCCCCGCCTCCTCCAACCCCAAGGCGCGATCGAATGTCCGCGATGTCCAAAAGTACGCGCGGCAAGGCTATCCCGAATAGCGATCGCCCGCCAACAGCGATCGAAGGGCGATCGTACTCATCAAAGGAAGGTAAGATTCGGTATTTGGAGTTATACCACTTGCATATAAACTTAAACTAGAGTTGAAGTTTTCGCAGATTGCCACTAAAATTAAATAACCAACAACCACATAAATTATAACAGCCACTAATTTTAAATATGGACTTTAAAATCAAACATGAAGAAGACTTGAAAAAAGTTCCCACAATCGAAGAAGCCCTTAAAACATTTTCTGTCAGGTGGCCGAACATTAAAAGTAATTCCGATTCCAGTCCAGTATTTATATTTTCTGCTGGTTGGAGGTCAGGGTCAACTCTTTTGCAAAGGTTAGTGATGTCATCGGGTTCTATCATCGTATGGGGTGAACCCTACGGTCGCTCAGGACTAATCGACCATTTATCTAGCCCGCTCAAATCAATTACTGATACCTATCCTGCTGCTGAATGGTTCATTGATGAAGTTTTAAGCGATCGGGCTCCACTGTCTGACTTGGCTGGTGAATGGATTGCCAACCTTTATCCAGACATAAATTACTTACTTGAATCTCATATTGCCTTCTTGGTAAATCATTTTGAAAAACCCGCAAAGGCAAGGGGAATTGTGCGGTGGGGACTAAAAGAAGTGAGGTTGACTATCGATCACGCTATTTACTTAAAATGGCTGTTTCCCAAGGCAAAATTCTTATTTTTGTATAGAAATCCTTATAATGCTTATGCTTCTTTTCAGGGTTTTTACTGGTACAAAAAATGGCCGAACGAGCCTGTATACACACCAGAGCAGTTTGGATTGCACTGGACTAATTTACTTCAAGGATACATTGCAGACAGTCATAAAGTAAATGGAATGCTAATAAAATATGAAGAGTTATGCAATGAAAACTTTAATTTTACTGAGTTAGAAAGTTATTTAGAACTCAAGCTCAATAAAACGACAATCGAAAAAGTCATATACAGTACAAAGCGTCAGGCAGCGCCCGAAGAATTGAGATTATTAAATAGTGTGGTAAATCCTTTAGCTAGAGAGCTTGGTTATGAGCTGGTGGAGTGAAAAATCGCATAAAATTGTCACTGAAAACATAATTTCGATCGCCCAATCAGAGATTAGCCCAATTGTGCGATCGAGACTTCGACTGGGACTAAATTTTACGCCATATCCGCAGGGAAACGGTACGGCGCCGTGTCCTCCTCCAACCTATCCCATAGGGAATCCCCGCCCACAAATATCAACCAGCGGCGGTAGCATTTGCTTGCAGAGGCTCAATTTCCTCCGGCGCAGCGTAACGGCGCGCGTCATTAAAACTGCCCGCAGCCAGCCAATTAGGATTTTGCGCCGCCTCGCAACCAATCACGTAAAGCGAAGATTCGTTAAATGCAGCCCAGAGAGCATCACAAGCCTGTTTATCCATCAGTGAATCTGCGATCGGGCGATCGTGAATCACAGCAAACAAATCAAACTCATTGCGTTTTGGATTCCACTGGTATTGCAAACTAGGAGCATAACCCATTTCGATCAATTGTGCGATCGCGCGATCGGGCGTACATCCATCCAAGTGCACCCGATTCAGATAGATAGACACTTGAACGTACTCATCTTTCGGAGGTAGCAGTCGGTAATTTAAGTTAGTCATCATTATTTGTTTCCTCAAATATCAAGCAGCGGCGGTAGCATTTGCTTGCAGAGGCTCGATTTCCTCCGGCGTAGCGTGACGGCGCGGGTCATTAAAGCCCCAAGCAAATAACCAATCGGGGTCAGCGTGTCCGCAGCCGATCGAATATATCTGACTGTGCCTAAAATGTTTAAAGAACTCCTGACACTTTTCGTCAGTCATCAGCGACTCATCTAGCGGCAAATCATGAATCAGGGCATACAAATCAAATTCATCTCGTTCTGGATTCCATTGATAGCGCAATTGTGGACTGTAACCAAGTTCGCTCAGCTTTGCCAAAGCCTCATCAGGGTTAGCGTAGCCGTCTAATCGAACGCGGTTGAGACAAACCACTACCTGAACGTGGCGGTACTTTGCGGGTGTTAATCTATATTCGGTCATGAGTTTTTCCCTCTTTTCTCATCACAAGTGTAATAGGCTCTCCCGGTTACGTCCGAGTGTCTCGTTGCTTCGCGATTTTGTTTTTCGCAGCGTTTAAAAGCTTCTGCGTCACTCCGGGCATAAAAAGGTCTGTCCGGGTTTTCCGCTAGTTCGGCTTCTAAATCCTCCCAAGATTTCTCAGGGTTATTTGGGTCTCTCAACATTTGTTTCCTCAGTTTTGGTGGCCGTCTTGATGCGCTAGGGTTCAGACTCTGGCGAGGTTGCTTGTATCTCTAGCCACTGCTTCATCAGTAAACCAACGACTTCACTCATTGGTTTTTCTTGGGCCGTACAAGCTAGTTTGAATTGCAACTTTAGCTTTTTGTCAACGTAAACGCTCAGCTCAGCCATGTCAGGTGGAATTTTTTTAGCCATATCTCTCATGCGCGCATATCTGCATTCTCGCATCTGGCGATCGAGAACGAGTTGCTACGTATTGCGCGCAATCGCGCTAGATGTAACAGTAGTACGATCGGCTAAAAAACCACAACCCCGCCGAGTTATGCGATTCAAATACAGGACACGGCAGTGCCGTTTCCCTACTAAAAACCGTTATATTGATCCACAGATATCATCACCAATCCATGAAACAACCCTCCAAACCCCCCGATTTCATCATCATCGGCGTCCAAAAAGGCGGCACAACATCCCTGTACAACTACCTAATCCAACATCCCCAAATCGCCCCCGCCGCCCAAAAAGAAATCCATTATTTCGACCTCAACTTCGACAAAACCCCCGACTGGTATTATTCCCAATTTCCCCAAGCACAAAGCGGCGAACACCTGCTAACCGGAGAAGCCAGCCCCTACTATATTTTTCATCCCCGAGTCGCGCAGCGCATCCACGATTTATGTCCGAAAGTTAAAATCATCGCCCTGCTGAGAAACCCAGTAGAACGCGCAATTTCCCACTATCATTACTACATAAAAATTGGCTACGAATCGCTATCTCTCGAAAGTGCGATCGCCCACGAACCCGAAAGACTCAAAGGCGAAATCGAAAAAATCCTAGCGAGTCCAACCTACGAAAGTTACAACCACCGCCACTACACATATCTGGGCCGCGGCATTTACGCCGACCAACTTCCAGCCTGGATGCAGCTATTTCCCAAATCACAACTTTTAATCCTCAAAAGCGAAGATTTGTATGTTAATCCTTGCGGCACATACAACAGCGTGTTAGAATTTCTAGGCTCGCCGCCGCACGAATTAGAAACCTACGAAAAGTACAATTCCAACCAATATCCGCCGGTCAGCGAGACAGTATACGAGCAATTAAGGGCATATTATCGATCGCCCAATCAGAGATTAACTCAATTGTGCGATCGAGACTTCGGTTGGGACTAAAAGGTACGTAGTTGCGCTTGAGCGCTCTTTGAGAGATGTATCAAAATACGAGTAATTGAGGGAATACGATCGATCGCCCAATCAGAGATTAGCTCAATTGTGCGATCGAGACGGAGGCT
>NZ_JAEQDE010000010.1:0-1372 GCF_020737865.1 Microcoleus sp. PH2017_35_SFW_U_B | reverse complement strand
GGGTGTGATTTCAGTATGATGTACAAAATACCTAAATTGTCATGTCAAACTAACGAATAATATGATGCTAAAAAGCGAATCAACCCAAATAGAAAGAACAGCCGAAGGCAAACTACGTATTACCATAGAATTAGACCGCACCGAAGGGGAAAGTTTCTTAGAGAAAGAGGAGCATTTAGCGTTGCTACTTAATCAGGCAGGTCTTATAGCCACACAAAGTTTACTGAAAGAGTACGATGATAACAGTCCAGTACTAGCCCCTAACGGGGTTCGTCATTATCTGAAGGGAGAAAAAAAAAAAAGATATGAAAGTCCTTACGGACCGATAGAAATACTTCGTAGTACCTATCAAGGCGTTAGGGGTGGAGTTCAATACGTTCCATTAGAATCAAAAGTAGGGATGTTGGGTGTAAATACGCCAAGATATGCAAAACAGTTGAGTTGGAAGTATGCCCATATGCCCTCAGAGCGAGTGGCAGAAGATTTGGCACAGAATCATTTACGGCAGGTTTCACGTTCTCATATACAGAGAGTTAGCTATGATGTTGGGGAGAAGCTTTTAGCATTACAGTCACAGATGCAGTATAGACATGGCATAGCACCTTCCTTGGTAAAGAATATTTCTGTTGGTCGTGATGGGGCGATGCTTCGTCTAAAAGATGGGGGTTACAGGGAGGCAATGGTGGGTACAATTAGCCTTGTGGGTGCAGAAAGACAGGTTTTACATACGATTTATTTGGGTGACGGACCCGAATATGGCAAGGCAGGTTTTGAGGAGTTGATGCGCCAAGAGATCGCACTTTTAAAAGGCGAATTTGGTCATTTGCCTTGGGTAGGATTAGCTGACGGCTCAGTTCATAATTGGGCGTTTCTCAACCAATATACCTCTGTGCAAATCATAGATTATTGGCACTGTTTCCAATATATTCGGGCGGGACTTGAAGCGATATATCCGCAAGAAAGAAAGCTCAATAAGCAAATAGATAAATGGCATGACCGACTGAAAGAAAAGCAGTATAGTGTACTTGAAGTACTCAAAATATTCAAAAAACATCGTAAAATCCTCAGAAAACAACAAATAGTCAATGAGGCATTAGAAAAAGGCATCACTTATTTGAGTAATCACCATCAACAAATGAACTACGCAAAATATTTGAGCGAAGGCTACTTAATCGGTTCAGGCGTTACCGAAAGTGCGTGTAAGACGCTAATAAAGAATAGATTCTGTGGTTGTGGTATGAAATGGGAAGAGGAAAATACAAGAACCTTGACTTTGATTAGAGGTTTAGTTTTAACAACTAATCGGTGGCAACAGGCTTGGCAGCATATGTCTAAAGTAGCAGCTTAGGTACATCACAGCGAAATCAGACCC
>NZ_JAEQDE010000136.1:0-13286 GCF_020737865.1 Microcoleus sp. PH2017_35_SFW_U_B | reverse complement strand
CAATTCCCAATTCCCAATTCCCAATTCCCAATTCCCAATTCCCAATTCCCAATTCCCAATTCCCAATTCCCAATTCCCAATTCCCAATTCCCCATTACCCATTACCCAAATAACATATGGCTATGAAATCGGTAATCCTTTCTGAACAAGCAGTCATTCTGGAAAAACCAGCGATTTGGTCGCGCTTGTTTTTGTGGACGATCATGCTGATGACCACTTCTGCCGTAGTTTGGGCTTATTTTGCTAGCGTAGAGCAAGCTGTCCCCGCTGTCGGCCAATTGGAACTCAAAGATGGTGCTAGAGACATCCAAGCGCCTGCTACGGGCGCTGTGGTGAGGCTGCACGTCGAAAATGGCGATCGGGTAGAAAAAAACCAGCCCCTGCTCACTTTCAACCCCCTTGCACCCAGTGCTGATTTAACATCGATTAAGAAAACTAAAGAAGCGCTGGAAAAGGAAAATAAATTTTACGAAGATGTCGTCAGCGGCAAAGTTCAAGGCCCTATTCCTTCCAACCTAGAATCCACAATCAAAGACAGACAGAGCCTTGCTGCACAAAATCAAGTGCTGCAAGCTTTGATTGACGAGCTGTACCTTAACCGGGGAGCCAACGGAAATTTTGATGCCACCCAGCAAGGACTGTATGTTAATTATCGATCGGAATTTCTGTCTCGGGTAGCCGCCGCCCAAGGGCAAGTTCAGGAGTTGGACAAACAACTCAAGCAAGCTGAAAATGCTGAGAAAGCCGCCGGCGATCAAATGAATGTAGCAGTGCAACAATTGGGTTTTGCTCAGAACCAATTAAATTACTCTCAGCAGCAGTTAGCCTCTTCCCAAGAGCAAGTCAAATCAGCTCTGGCTCAGAAAGATTTGGCTGACGAACAGTTAGCCAAATCCCAACAAGTATTGAAGTCCAATCAAGGCATTTTGGGCAGACTAGGCCCGCTGGTAGAGCAAGGAGCGATCGCTGAACTGCAAAGAGAAAAACAGGAACAAGATGTTTTCAGAGGCCAAAGCGACGTTCTGAAACAGCAAGATCAAATCAAACAGCGCGAAGGCGAAATCAACGCCCGCAAAGGCGAAATCAACACCCGCCGAGGTGAGATAAATACACGCCGAGGCGAAATTAATGCGCGTCAAGGTGACATCCAAAAAATTACCGCTGAAGTACAGCGCCAGCAAGGAGAGCAAGCGCGCATTCAGGAGTCCATCGCCCGCGCCCAAGAACAGTTGAAAAACACCAAGGATGCCTGGGCAAAAGAACTTTACAGCAAAATTGCTGAAAACCAGAAACAAATTGCCAGCAGCGATTCTCAACTCAGCCGTTTTAAAGTAGAAAACCTGAAAAAGCTGTCCGAAGTAAATGCTCAGCTAGAAAAAGCCCAGCAAGTCCGCGATACTCAAATTATGAAGGCTCCCGTATCCGGCGTTATCTTCGATTTGAAACCTTCTAAGAAGGAGAATGCGAAGTTGGATCTAGCAAAAGATCCGATATGCCAATCCATTATTAACTCAGTGGTGAAGCCTGGGGAACCGCGCCCCAAACGCTGCGAAGAAGCTTATTACGAAGCGCAGCAAACAGAGAAGCTGCTCAAGGTTTTGGATGATGAAAACGGCTTGCAAGCAGTTGTTTACCTGGAAAATAGCAACGTAGCTCTTGTTTTGGATGGTATGAAAAACAAGCGAGAAAAATTAGAAAAATATCACGGCAAACAATTAGATGGAGAAAAGATTGACTGCGAAAAAGGTAAAAGCTGCCTGTGTCCTGAGAAGGAAGTTAATAGAGAGAAATTGGGTTTGACAAAATACCAATGCGTACCTGTGGATATAAATGTTGAAGCTTTCCCTGCGCTGGAGTTTGGTACTGCTGAGGGTGAAGTGAAAGAGATTAGCAGCGATGCTGAACCTCCTACTGAACTCCGGAAATACTACGCTTTCAAAACCAAAATTAAGCTGAAGACTCAAAAGTTTATTTTGAACAAGGGCAAGCCAAATGAACAGGAAGTTAACTTGCAGTCGGGAATGGCGGTAAGTTCTAATATCAATATCGGCAAGCGAACTGTTTTGCAGATGTTTATCAACCGATTTACTGGCAAACTGGATACATTCAAGACTGTTAAGTAATTCGGTTAACAGAATTGAATAGGACTAAAGTCCTCACTACAAACTTGATGACTGGTTTGTAGTGAGGACTTTAGTCCTAATTAGCCCGGTTCGTAGTGAGGACTTTAATCCTAATTCCCGCAAATTATGAGGACTAAAGTCTTCACTACAAACTTGATGAGAATGATTTAACGGTATTAATATAAAATAGTGATGGCAATTGGTGCGATCGCACATTCATGAAAAAAAGTATTTTATTTACGCTATATCTGATTCCTGTTGTCCTTTTAATCGGGTTTGTAGCCACTTTTAGCGTTAACGTACCCATTGATGACGAGTGGAGGTTGGCTAGCCTGTTTGAGAAAATAGCTCAGGGAAGTGTAACGTTTAACGATTTTTGGGCTTTGCACAGCAACCACCGCATAGTCTTTCCGAAATTAATTATCGCTGTGCTGGTTTTTGCTTCCAGATGGAATATTAATTATCAGTTGTGTCTCAGCATCGGTTTGGCTGGGATAACTTTTATGACTATGTACAAGTTATCCTCGATGCAGGTTAAGAATGTTGGGGATAATTTGTGGCATTTAGCTAATATTTTAACTTGTATTTTACTTTTCTCCCTGGTTCAACATGAAAACTGGCTTTGGGGATTTCAATTAGCTTGGTTTTTTGTAAATCTGTGTTTTATAGCTGCGGTTTATGCGCTGGTTTCAACTCACAAATTATTGCCTAATATTAGAATTTCTATTGCTGCTATATTCTGTTTTATTGCTAGTTTTTCTCTGGCTCAAGGTTTGCTATCTTGGTTTGTGGCGGTTCCGGCTGTGGTGGCTTTGGAGGGAAATCGAGTACAGAAAAAAAGAAGATTAATTGTATGGATATTGCTGTTTGCAGCAACTTGTGCTATTTACTCAATTGATTATCATCCTAGCCGTAAAACAAGTATTATTGCATTGTTGAATAAGCCGCTGGTGGTAATTGATTATTTTTTGAGTTTATTGGGTTCGCCAATTGTTAGATCACCTGGACTTTCTGCATTTGTAGGATTGGTAATATTTACAACTTTTGGATTTTTTGTATGGCATTTTGGGAAGAAGATTCTATTAACTAATTTGGGATTGGGTGGGGACGGGCAAGATGCCCATCCCACAATTGATTTGGGATTGCTACATCAGGCTTTACCTTGGCTGTCAATAGGTTTGTTTTCGGTTTTGTCGGCTTTGTTTATTACGGCTGGTAGGGCTAATTTTGGGGCAATTCAGGCGATCGAATCTTCTAGATATACGACTAATTCGATTTTGCTGTTAATTGCTTTGGTTCAGCTAGGACAATTGTTTATTCGAGAAACAAAAGCTCTGTTGAAATTCAACTATAAATTGATTTTTAGAGGAGTTTCAGGGCTATTAATTGGTATAATTATTGTTAATTCTCAGCAGGCGATCGTCCAAACTAGCTCTGCACTTATTTACAAACAAGGCGCTCAAGATTGTTTGCAGTTAATTAACTATCTCGAACCGTCGAAGTTTTTCAATGATTCGCCGGAAAGCTGTTTGAGAGTGTTGAGCAAAAAAACTTGGCTGGTGAGAGATGGTGCTGCTATTCTCGATAAATTTGGTTGGAGAAAGTTCGCCAAAAATGTAGATTTTATTCCTAATACCAAGAAAGTTTACGGCTATTTAGACCAACCTCCAACGGGCGATAAATTATTGAAAGCTGCTGGTTGGGTGGTTTTGCCAGAAAATAGGAAACAGCCGAATATTGTACTGCTATCTGTCGGCGATAAAAAATCTTTTTTTGCTAACGCTTATGTAAATTTGGACAGTCCCGATATTGCTAAGACTTTGAAATCACAGTTGTACAATAATGCGAGGTGGGCGGTTGATGTGTCTGGTGGCGATTTGGCGATCGCCCAAACCGATATCAAAGCTTGGGTGTATAATCCTGTGGACAACCAATTTGTCCAGTTGCGCGGAGGATGAGGAGTGAAAATTTCGGTGATTATACCAGCCCACAACGAAGAGGGCTGTTTGGATGGTACTGTGCGGGCTTTAGCCCAGACGCTCGATTTAGAAGGGATTCCGCACGAAATTTTGATTGTGAATGACAATAGTACGGATAAAACCGTTGACATTTGCCAGGAATTGTCAGAGACTTTCCCCACAGTTAGATACATCAACAATCAACCTCCCAACGGTTTTGGATTTGCCGTGCGCCGGGGATTGGCAGAATTTGAAGGCGATGCTGTGGCGATTGTGATGGCGGATGCTTCCGACGATCCGATGGATTTGGTAGCAGGATACCGCCAATTGCAAGCAGGATATGATTGCGTTTTCGGTTCCAGATTTATCAAAGGCGGGTTTGTCGTTGATTATCCAATTCACAAACTAGGAATTAATCGCTTAGCAAACTGGTTTGTCAAAAGTATTTTCGGCTTGCGTTACAACGATGTCACGAATGCTTTTAAACTATATCGCAGAGAAGTGATTGAAGGTATACAACCGATTTTGAGCCATCACTTTAATTTGACTGTCGAACTTCCCCTAAAAGCAATTGTCCGGGGTTTTTCCTATACGGTGATTCCTCTGAGATGGTACAATCGGACTGCTGGTATTTCTAAGTTGAAGATTAAAGAGATGGGCAGTCGATATTTGTTTATTGTCTTGTATGTCTGGCTGGAAAAACATCTCTCTCGCGGCGACTACCACCGAACAAGAAAGATGAATGAGTTGAAATTAGATTTGTTGCCTAAGTCAAGGAGTGAAGTCTTGACTGCGAAGGAATGATGACTAATGATTTTGGTACCGCAGCTATTGATACTTTGATGCTGATACTACTGCGTACCAAAATCGGGACTGCAACTTAGGTAACGGGCGGAACCTGCGAAATGGTTACGAAAAAATGGTCAAATCGCTCAAAAGTGCGATCGCGCGGTAAAATTTAACTTAGGAGGCTATGGGGAAATTTGGTTGAAAAGATATACTAAATTGAGAGGATTAAGTCATGGTTTTTACAGCCCAAGAAATGGCAAGATTGATGCCAGATGCCAGTCAACTTGAAAGTGATGAGCCAGAAATGGAAAGTTCCCTACATTATATTCAATTAGCATTATTAGTTGCCTGTTTGGAATGGCAATGGCGCGATCGCAATGACTTTTTTGTTGGAGCAAATCTGACGGTTTACTACAGCCAGCAACAATTGAAAAATCGGGATTTTCGCGGCCCTGATTTTTTTCTGATCGCCGATACCGAAAAACGTCCGCGTCGTTCCTGGGTAGTTTGGGAAGAAGAGGGGAGATATCCCGATCTAATTATAGAATTGCTATCTAGTTCTACCGCCAGAGTCGATCGCAACGAAAAAAAGATATTATATCAAAATCGGTTTAGAACGCCCGAATACTTTTGGTTCGATCCTGAAGATTTGGAATTTGCTGGTTTTCGTTTAATTGGTCAAGAATATCAAGCTATTCTTGCCAATGAATTTGGTAGATTGTGGAGTGAGGTACTAGAATTATATCTGGGAATTCACGATGGGAAATTGCGTTATTTTACCCCAGACGGTGAGTTAGTTGCTACGCCAGAGGAAGCTGCACTGCAAGCCCAAGAGCGAGTCGAACGTTTAGCAAATCAGTTGCGGGCTTTGGGCATTGAACCAGAATAGCTGTCAAAATTAATTGACAGATGATTAAGTTTTAATGCGAGACATATAGCCTTTCTCAGATAGGTGAGGTACGTTGTTGGGCTTCAGCCCTCTTATATTTATTATATAGTAAGCGAGGTCGCATCAAAAACTCCATTTACAGTCATACCTCATCTTTTTGATAAAGGCTATACCTCAACACAATTTAACAGCAGTAATTAATCCTCTAAGAAAGTTGAGTCAATGCCTGAGAGAATTTTAATTGTGGGCGGTGCGGGTTTTATCGGCAGTTGTTTGGCAATTGGCCTGAAAAAACTTCAC
Source organism: Microcoleus sp. PH2017_35_SFW_U_B (assembly GCF_020737865.1). NCBI lineage: Bacteria > Bacillati > Cyanobacteriota > Cyanophyceae > Oscillatoriales > Microcoleaceae > Microcoleus > Microcoleus sp. PH2017_35_SFW_U_B. The sequence continues at coordinate 7,227 of NZ_JAEQDE010000136.1, read as the reverse complement.
CCGGAATGGCAAATAATTTGTTTGGATAACCTGCGCCGCCGGGGTTCGGAATTGAATTTGCCTAGGCTTAAAAGTTGCGGGATTCAGTTTGTTTACGGGGATATTCGCACGGCGGCTGATTTAGATCCAGTGGCACTCAATGCTGATTGTATTATAGATTGCGCTGCGGAGCCTTCTGTGCTGGCGGGTTTTAGTTCGCCTCAGTACGTTTTGCAGACGAATTTGCTGGGTACTGTGAATGTTTTGGAGTTGGCGAGACAGACTGGTGCGAGTTTGCTGTTTTTGTCTACGAGTCGGGTTTATCCGATCGCCTCTGTCAAGTCTATCAAGTTATTGGAGTTGGATGATAGATTTGCGATCGCCCCAGAGCAAACATTACCCGGTATATCGGAGTTAGGCATATCAGAAGATTTCCCACTAAAAGGACACCGCTCGCTTTACGGAGCAACTAAATTAGCGTCGGAATTGCTGATTGAGGAGTACAGGGAAGCATACAACGTGCAGGCAATTATCAACCGCTGCGGGTTAATTACCGGTGCTTGGCAAATGGGGAAAGTAGATCAGGGAGTTTGCGGTTTGTGGGTGGCGGCTCACTATTTTCAAAGGTCGCTTAATTATATCGGTTTTGGCGGCAGTGGTAAACAAGTTAGGGATTTGCTGCACGTTGAAGATTTGCTGAGATTAGTCAATTATCAGTTGGAACATTTTGCGGAATTTGACGGCGAAGTGTTTAATGTTGGTGGTGGTTTGAGCAACAGTCTGTCTTTAGTTGAAACAACTGATTTGTGCCAAAAAATTACGGGAAAGTCTATTACAATTAATCCGGTTTTGGAGGAACGGGCGGGGGATATTCCGATTTTTATTACCGATTCTTCTAGGGTGATGGAGAAGACTGGATGGCACCCTATGATTGGGCCGGAGGCGGCTTTGCAGGATATTTATGATTGGATTGCTGCTAATGAAGTGGTTTTAAGTTCGATTTTGTAGGGATTTTTCAATCGCAGATTTTTAATAGTAAGGTGCGTCGCTAAGATAATTTTTGAACCTAGTTGAGTGACTGCAAGCGACGCACCCTACCGCGAAATTTCATCCCCGTCTAAAATTCCCACCATTACTTTAAATAAATCGTCTAAATCGTCAGGTACTCTAAACAAATGAGTGTCTTGGAAAATAGTTTGCTGATTTCGATCTAACTTGCCAAATCGCCAGACATCTCCCATTGTCACAGCACCGTAAAATATATTTTGGTCTTCCACGTGCGACATAGCAATTAATTGTACAGCTAGTTGAGTAAATCCTCTAGTCATATCGTCGTTTTTTGCTTCAATAACTAGCAACTCTTGATTTGACTTCACGAGATAATCTAAATTTCCCTTTAACCAGCTATTAACGTTGAGAGTATACTCAAATCGCAGTTGACATTGACAGTATCGGATCAGATCCAGAAGTACGGGGGATACTAAGGATTCTCTTCTAGCTATTTCGCTGCTGAGACTGACTAAGGGAAGGATATCTTCTATTTTATCTCTCAGCTCTATCAGTCTATCTAACTGTCTAGTTGTTTTCGGTAAAGATAACCTTCCTTTGCTTAGTGAGTAATCAAATTCTGCTAAAATTTGATCGGTTTCATAAGGTAAGTCAAAGTATGAACGAAAGGTATATTCTCGACCTTCCTGTAAGATTTTTTGCTTGGTCATAGTGTTTTCAATCACAATCTGTTTATTTGTACATTATATATCAATTTTTCTAAGCCGGTCGAATGAGTAATTTCCTGTCCTTAACAAAATTCATCATTTATCCCCAAACTTCTGTCAAATCCAAGACAAAACCAGGCAACACATCTTCGCCGGACAAAGTTGCAGGATTTTCCAGCAATTCTAATTCTTGGTTCTGTCTGTAAATCTCCACTTTTCTGTTTTTTCTATCTATCAACCAACCCAACCGCACCTGGTTTTCCATGTATTCTTGCATTTTATCTTGCAGCGGTTTGATTCTGTCAGTTTTAGAACGGAGTTCCACCACAAAATCTGGGCTTAACGGAATAAAACCTTCTTTTTGTTCTGGGGTTAGTGCATCCCACCTTTCTTGACACACCCAAGCTGCATCGGGAGAGCGATCGGCCCCATTTGGCAGGTGAAAACCAGTAGAAGAATTAAATGCTTTACCGAGTCTAGTACGCCGATTCCACAGCCAGATTTGCCCTTCTATATCCAGATTTCGATATCCTGTTTCGCCTCCGGTTGGTGGGTTCACGATTAATTCTCCTGTTGCTGTGCGTTCTAATTGTAACTCTCGGTTGGCGATCGCTAATTCTACAAACTGTTCGCGGGTAACGGTGAGCGTTAGTGCAGGCGGAATATTGAGTGCAATATCAGCCGATGAGTTGGTTTCTACCATCATTTTTTCCTAAAATTGATGCTGTTTTAGCAAATTAATCCTCATCTCAGAAAGCCCAAAACATAGGACAATTTGCAATTTTTATTATAACAATTCAAAGTTCGTAGGTGACAGCCATCGCTCCAATCGGCGATCGCCATCACCATCAATTTCTACTCAGCAAAATAGCGGGTCAAAATCCGCATGATCTCACCGCTAATCGGCGAGGCCAGAGGCGGGCTCCATTCCTCAACCTTGGCAAAACCCAAGATTTGCAGGATATCTACGATCCAGTTGACGCCCTTGGGAGTGCCGCACAGCAGCAAGCGGACGGGTTTTTTGTCGGCGGGCGCGTTGGGAATTTCTTCGCGCAGTAGTTCGGGAACGGACTTGGGAGTTGGTATCATACAGTTATCTCCTAATAGGGTTATCTCCTGAATGTGGGAGTCCAAACCCCTGCCGCGTCTCGATTGCAGTCTGAAGCGGTGGGGGTTTGGTCTTGGGTGTACGCTTGTGATAAGCTAACATAGCTTGTAAACCTATGTCAAGAGGTAACGTGCAAAACTAGAATGTTAAAGAAAGCAGTGATGAGAAAAAGACGATCGTGCCACCGAAGAACCTCAGACGAGTAACCACTTACGTCCCTCCTGAAATAGCCAAAGCATTAGAGGAATGGGCCGAGAAAGACGAGCGATCCGTATCTTGGCTGGCTGGAAAGCTGATTGAAAAAAGTGTTAAAGAGTATCAAAGTCAAGAACAGCAACAAGCCTCTACACCGGAGGTGAAAGAATGAATCCAACAGCTATTAACGCTCTGTGAGTTGGTTAAAGATTGGATCGAAGTTAAAATGTGAGTCAATTTAAAAGAGAAAAACCTAATGGGCGGGAAGCGTAAGCTTGAGTTGATAGCTGTGTATGTAACCAAGGAAAAAAAGGAGGCTCTTGAGGAATGGGCTACTTCTGAAGAACGTTCTGTTTCATGGATTGTTAGCAAGGCGATCGACAAAGCACTGGAAGACCGTCAACAGCAGCAAACTGAGGCAAAACAGGATACACAGCAGTGAAAGTCGATCGCACTTCACTGAAAATTTCATTGCTACTCATTAAAACAATTAGGCTTGTCAACCATGCACACCATTGGTGCTTTTGCGATTATTGACAGCGGCGGCAAGGTACTGCTGTGCCATCGCACCGATAGGGATGCTTGGAACTTGCCTGGTGGTAGGGTTGAGGCGGCAGAAACTCCGTGGGCTGCGGTTGTCCGTGAGGTGGAAGAGGAGGTTGGTTTGCTGGTTAAGGTCATAGGTGCGATCGGCATTTATGCTATACCAGTGCGATCGGACTTGGTGTTTACATTCCGCTGTGAAGTCGTTGGGGGTAGCCTGCACACGACGGAAGAAGCAGATGACATCAAGTGGTATCTGCCCTCGGAGTTGCCTATCAACACGTTTTCGAGTCATGTCGAACGCATCCATGACGCCTACGCTGGGCGCAGCGCGGTTTTGCTGAAGACGCAGGAGTAATCTTGTGGTTAAAGATTTGGTAAAAGCTACATTGAAGGGCGATCGTACTTCACTCGAACAGGATTTGCGGAAACTAACGTGAGGATATTGATGTTATTAGAAGACCGGGCGGTTGAAACCGCGTCTATACAGACAAAACCCGCCTCCGCGGGTTGAAGAACGGTTACAATTATGTTATTTTCTTCAGTCCGCGGAGGCGGACTTCGTTTGTGTAGGCGCGGTTTCAACCGCCGTCTTCTTTCTTCTCCCACCAATCACCTCAAAATCCCAACATGATTATCCCTCTCGATCCGATTATCAGCGCGATTACCAGCATCGCCAATCCTATAATTAAAGATAAGTTTCAGCGCAGCGAAATAGTCATCAAATTACTCAAAAAATTTAACCTCGACCCCGAACACCCGCTGCCGGATTTCAGCAGCGTTTACGCTTACACTTTAGTAGAATACGGCGTCGGCAAACCCAAGCCAATTTTAGAACTGTTCCGGGAATCAGAAATTAAACAAGCTTTTCGCCAAGCATTCGATCGCAATTCTCCGGCTATTTTTCTCACACAAGGAGAAGAATTTCTCGATACCTATGCTTTGGGAGATAAAATTAAAGATTTAGGGATTGACATTCGGCGCGAATTTGCTGCTTTTTCCGCAGTTTTTATCGCCGTCACCAAGCGCACCCGCACTCCGAAAGAAGCTTTGACGAATCATCAGATTGATTCAGTCCACAAACAGATTGTAGCAGTTCAAGAAAGGATCGATCGACTCCCAACTTTAGAAGGAATTCGCACCGAAATGGCGCGATTGGCTGTTGAAAATACTCCGGCTTTACCAGCAGCAACAGAAACTGCGGCAAAATCCCAAGAATTTGCTTTGGCGCAGCAGATGCGCGGTTGGTTTGAAATATTGGGCTACGATTTTGAGCCGTATCAGGTTTGGGAAGATAGCTATTTTGAATGGATTATTCGGATTCCGGTGAGGCGGGGCAGATTCGATCGCATTTTGATTCGCGGCATGGCGGGAGAAGCGGGAATTCAAGATGTCGGGGCGCTGAGACAGTCGGTAGAAAAGCAAAAAACCGATGAAGGTTGGCTGGTGACGGCGCGCCGGATTTCCAAAGCAGCCCGCAAGGAAGTTGACAAACCAGAAAATCGCCATCTCGATTGTTATACTTTTGATGAATTGATTGATGTGGATGCGGATTTTAGCGGCTATATCGACTGGTTGGAAAATGAAGTTAAGCGCAGGCAAATCGATGGCAAATACGTGCCTCTCGGTTGTACGAAAGCTGAGTTCGATGGCGCTAACAAGCGACAAATTGATGCCAGTTATTACGGCGAAGAGGACGGCTGGATTGACGGTTATATCGACGTGTGGATGGACGATCCGACGAAAGAACATATTTCGATTTTGGGCGAATTCGGGACGGGGAAAACTTGGTTTGCTTTTCACTATGCTTGGACGGCTTTGCAGCGCTACCAACTGGCAAAGGAAAGAGGAACTCAACGGCCTCGGTTGCCTTTAATTATCACTTTGCGCGACTATGCAAAAGCTTTGAATGTTGAGAATGTTTTGGCTGGTTTCTTCTTTACTCAGCACAATATCCGCCTCAATAGTGAGGTGTTCGATCAACTGAATCGGATGGGGAAGTTGCTGTTGATTTTTGACGGATTTGATGAAATGGCCGCGAAGTGCGATCGACAACAAACAATTAACAACTTCTGGGAACTAGCAAAGGTGATTGTTCCCGGTGCGAAAGTAATCTTAACCTGCCGGACAGAACACTTTCCAGAAGCCAAAGAAGGACGCGCTTTATTGAATGCGGAATTAAAAGCTTCGACTGCCAATCTCAGCGGAGAAACACCGCAGTTTGAAGTATTGGAATTAGCAGCATTCGACGACGAGCAAATTCGTCAAGTATTGTCTCACCAAGCCGATGCCGAAACTGTGGCACAGGTGATAAACAGTCCGCAGTTATTGGATTTGGCGCGCAGGCCGGTGATGGCGGAATTGATATTAGAATCATTGCCGGATATTCAAGCAGGTAAACCCGTGGATATGTCGCGGGTATATTTGTATGCGGTGCGCCGGAAGATGGAACGGGATATCAAGGCAGAAAGGACGTTTACATCGCTGGCAGATAAACTATTTTTCCTGTGCGAACTGTCCTGGGAAATGCTATCAACTGACCAGATGAGTTTGAATTATCGGCTGTTTCCAGACAGGATTCGCCGCTTGTTTGGGGCTGCGGTGCAAGCAGAAAAGGACTTAGACCACTGGCATTACGACATGATGGGTCAAACCATGTTAATTCGCAATGCTGAGGGGGATTATTCTCCGGCACATAGGTCGCTTTTGGAGTTTTTTGTAGCGTATAAGTTGGCGGCGGAGTTGGGAGTTTTGCCTGCTGATTTTACGGGGTTATCGCAGGCACAATTGTCTTTGGATAATTCTGTTGAGTCGGTAAATTATACTTGGTCGGGGTATTTTAGCCGTCAGGCGGATAATGCGGGCGATATTGTACCGATTCCGGCTTTGAAGGGTTTTGTGAGTGAAAGTTTAGGGCAACTTCGCAACAGTTTTGGGCGGGAACCTTTGACGAAAGCGGTGATGGATTTGTTGGTGCCGATGCTTTCAAAAACTGAGTTTGTGGGTGAGGTTAAGTCGAGACTGTTGGAAATTTTGGAGGCGACGAAAGGTAAAACTGAGGAGGAAGTTGGTTATATCGGTGGAAATGCGGCGACGGTATTGGTGAAGGTTGATAATGCTGCTTTGGAAGGGAGAGATTTATCGGGGGCTGTAATTAAAGGTGCTGATTTTTCTGATGCTAGTTTGCGGCGTGTCAATTTTGCTGGGGCGAATTTGAGTGATTGTACTTTTATCAAGGGTTTCAGTACAGTCTTTGCAGTAGCATTTAGTCCTGATGGCAAACTTTTAGCTACAGGTGGTACTGATGGCGTGGTTCGTTGTTGGGAAGTTGCTAGTGGAAGAGAAATTTTGACCTGTAAATGTCACAGCGATTTGATACGTTCAGTCGCATTTAGTCCAGACGGTAAAACTCTGGCTAGCGGTAGTGGTGACAGAACTGTAAAGTTATGGGATTGCCACAGTGGTGAATGCCTTCAAACTTGGCAAGGTCACAGCGATTTGATACGTTCAGTCGCATTTAGTCCAGACTTTAAAAGTCTGGCTAGCGGCAGTGATGACAGAACTGTAAAGTTATGGGATTGCCAAACTGGTGAATGCCTCCAAACTTGGCAAGGTCACAGCGATTTGATACGTTCAGTCGCATTTAGTCCAGACGGTAAAACTCTGGCTAGCGGCAGTGATGACCAA
>NZ_JAEQDE010000135.1:0-13370 GCF_020737865.1 Microcoleus sp. PH2017_35_SFW_U_B | reverse complement strand
TATTAACAACTATAGATCCCTGACCCCGCGATCGAGAAACGGTTTGATTTGGCTACTATTTAACTGTCAACTGTCAACTGTCAACTGTCAACTGTCAACTGTCAACTGTCAACTGCCAACCAAGCCCGTAGCACCTCGGCCACAGTCCAAGCTTGAGCCGTGCAGCCCCGGGGCGAGTGGGGGGCGTCGCCCTCAAAAATTTCGCCGAGACTGCCAACTCCGCCAGCAGTTATATGATGTGCCATCGGTTCCAGGAATTGGAGAGCTTGTGCTGGGTCTTTGTATACGTGCAAGTGCGCCAAGACAAACGGGCCGATCAGCCAGCCCCAAGCTGTGCCTTGGTGATAGGCGCTGTCGCGCTGCAATTGGTCGCCCTCATAGGCGCCGCGATACTGCGGGTGTTGTGGGGATAGGCTCCGCAGGCCGTGGGAAGTGAGCAGCCCCTGAGCGCAGGCGTCCACGACGGCGCGGCGCTGTACGGGCGTGAGTAACGGTGTATAACGGGTTTCCTGGCGCTTGCCCTCGTACCCAGGAATCGAGTCCAGGGGCAGGGAAACGGCGAATATTTGGTTGGGCCGCAGGGAAATGTCGTGTCCGTCGGGGCCGTCGAGAACGTCGTAGCAGTAACTGGTTGAGTCGTTCCAGAAGCGATCGAATCCGGTGGCGGTACGATCGCCCAACTGCTGATATTCATTGTGAGGCTTGCCCAGTTTTCGAGCAAAACTTGCCATAGCTTGCACGGCATTGTACCAAAGCGCGCTAAGTTCGATCGGCTTACCAATCCGAGGAGTCACCACCCAATCGCCGATTTTCGCGTCCATCCAAGTCAGTTGCACGCCGCTTTCCCCCGCGTAGACTAAACCGTCGTCAGGATCGACGCGGATGTTATACCGAGTTCCGTTTACGTGCCAATCGACAATCTCACATAGTGTCGGCCAGAGTTCGCTCAAAAGTTCGTCGTCTCCGGTGCAGTCGCAGTAAGCGCGAACAGCCTCAAAGTACCACAGCGTCGCGTCTGCGGTGTTGTATTCCGGAGCGCCCCCGGCATCGGGGAAGCGGTTTGGCAGCATTCCGCGATCGACATACCGTGCAAATGTTCGCAAAATCGATCGGGCAATTTCCCACCGCCCGGTACAGATTGTGAGGCCGGGCAGGGCGATCGTCGTATCGCGCCCCCAGTCGCTGAACCAGGGATATCCGGCGATAATCGTTTTACCCTCGGGTTCCTTTGGTAGCGGGCGGTTGACGATAAATTGGTCGGCTGCTAGCACTAAGTGATTAATCCAGTCTGGAGATTCGCTGATTTTTGAGCAGTTTTGCAGCAGTTGTTGGTCATAAGTGTGGCGCACTTCTAAAGCTGTACCGCCGTTGAGTTCGGGATTTTTGTCGGTGCTGGCTATCAATGTGAGAGAACTTCCCGGTGCGATCGCAAAATGGAAAGTTGCCGCGTGCAGGTGATCTTCGCAGCAGTCCAACCCGCGCCGCTGTTCGGCTGCCAAATTAAATCCGTAGTGCCAATTGTATAAGGGCGTAGAAACTCGAAATTTAGCCTCTGGAGTAGCATCTGTCAGCAGGTACAGGGGTGCGGCTCCGTCAAAAGCCGTCACGCAAACCCCTTGTGTCAAAGTTTCCAGACTCACAGGCCAGTCGCCCGCACTTGTCATGTGGTGGTAGTCGCGGTGGTTGACTAAGGCTTTGACTGCGATCGCGATCGGTTGTGAGGCGCGGTGCAAGCGGTATTGAATATATGTTGTGTTAGCACCTTGCTGCATCCAAATCCGCTTTTCGAGGATAGCGTCGGCGAGGGCATACCTCCACACAGGCGTCGTACCTTCGAGGTGGAAGCTTTCGATGCAGTTGTAGCCGTGGGGTTCGATCGTACTGTCGGCCCAGCGGTTGGTATAAAGCGGGTAGGCGCGATCGGCATACACGGCCGTCTCGTCCAGCTTGGCGAGCATCAAAGTCCGTGCCAGCGGGGGTTTGAGGGCAGCCACCAGCAGCCCGTGATAGCGGCGGGTGAGGAGATTTGCGATCGTCCCGCTAGCGTAACCCCCGATTCCGTTTGTCACCAACCACTCGCGAGACTCCGCCGAGTCAAGATTGCAGCAGATTTCCCGTCCAAAAGCAATAACCATAGAATACACGCTCGCGCTGATTTGCTATCTACCTTTAGATATATTTTAGACCTTATATAAAAAACCAGAAATATTAACTCTTGCAGTTGACCAAGAATGGCGATCGCTAAGGGTGCAGATTCATGGTCTAATTTATACATAACGAACCGCTACTTTTGCCCCAGCGATAATTCTAACCGTTACTCTGTCTGGAGTTAGTTGTTTGTAATTTTAAGTAATATTACCATCTACACAGGCGCTCTCACCTTAAGAACACAGCATTTGATTGCGTCCCAAGGGCGATCGGACAACCAACCTATTTTATAAGGAGAACCACTCAAAGTGAAGATAGGAGCAAATTACCTCGGCAACAACCAATGTGAGTTTACAGTTTGGGCGCCCACAATCAAACAAATAGCAGTCCAAATTGTTTCCCCAGAACCACGCCAGATACCCATGCAACAATCCGCAGAAGGTTATTGGCAAACCACAGCTACAGACATCGCACCCGGAACCCTTTACACCTACCAACTCGAAGGAAAAACCGACCGACCCGACCCAGCCTCAAAATATCAACCCCAAGGCGTCCACACCCCATCCCAAGTAATAGATGAAAACGCCTTTGCTTGGAAAGACAAAAATTGGCAAGGCGTGCCGCTGTCGGAAATGATTATCTACGAACTGCACGTCGGCACATTCACCCAAGCCGGAACATTTGAAGCAATAATTCCCCAACTCAAAAAACTCACAGAATTGGGAATCAACGCCATCGAAATTATGCCAGTCGCCCAATTTCCCGGCGATCGAAACTGGGGATACGACGGCGTATATCCCTACGCCGTTCAAAACTCCTACGGCGGCCCCGAAGGCTTCAAAAAACTTATCAACGCCTGCCACGAACACGGCATCTCAGTAATACTCGATGTCGTTTACAACCACCTCGGCCCCGAAGGAAACTACCTCCGCGACTTCGGCCCCTACTTTACCTCAAAATACGGCTCGATTTGGGGAGACCCCCTCAACTTCGACGACGCCTACAGCGACGGCGTGCGGAACTACTTTATTCAAAATGCCCTCTACTGGTTTCGAGACTATCACATCGATGCTCTGAGATTAGATGCAATTCAAGCAATATTTGAAGTAGGTGCCAGACCATTTTTGCAAGAACTCTCCGACGCCACCGCCGAGATTTCCCAAGAAATCGGAAGGAAACTTTACTTAATCGCAGAAAGTGACTTAAACGATGTCCGCACAGTACGTCCCAAAGAACTCGGCGGTTTCGGATTAGACGCCCAGTGGTGCGACGATTTCCACCACGCACTGCACGCCTTGCTTACCGGAGAAAATGACCGCTACTACCAAGACTTTGGCAAGTGCGAACACCTAGAAAAATCCTTCAAAGAAAGCTTTGTTTACTCCGGCCAGTATGCACCTCACAGAAAGCGAAAACACGGCAATTCTGTCAAAGATGAACCGGGCGAGAAATTTCTGGTATTTTCCCAAACCCACGACCAAATCGGCAACCGGATTTTAGGAGACAGACTCTCGCAAATAGTTGACTTTGAAGCACTAAAACTTGCAGCAGCTACAGTTTTGATTTCTCCCTACATTCCTTTCTTGTTTATGGGAGAAGAGTACGGAGAAACAGCGCCGTTTTTCTACTTTGTTTCCCACTCAGATCCTGACTTAATTGAAGCGATTCGCAAGGACAAGCAACAAGAATTTAAAGCTTTTGAAGACAGAGGCGAATTTCAAGACCCCCAAAGTCCTGAGAGTTTCCAAAAGTGCAAGTTAAACTGGGAAAAATCAACAGCAGGAAAACACAAAATCCTCTGGGAATGGCACCAGCATTTGATTCAACTGCGGCGAACAATTCCCGCCCTGAAAAAACTCGACAAAAAAAATCTAGAAGTTTCCAGTATTGAAGCAGAAAAAATCTTGTTTCTTCGTCGGTGGACAGATAACAGCCAGATATTCTGCATCCTGAACTTCAACAAGCAAGAGGTCGCTGTTACGACCGCACTTCCCCAAGGCAATGGTCACAAAATTTTAGACTCTGCTGATGTAAAATGGATGGGTTCAGGTTCTAGCTTGCCGGAAAATATCAATTCTAAGCAAGAATTGAGTGTTAAACCGCATAGTTTTGCACTCTACCAATATAACCAATTAAACCAAGAGGGCTAAAGCCCAACAACGTACCCGATCTTTCAGAGAACCGCTATAACTCGCGTCCAGCCACTGTTTGCGTAATTTCTGTCAACTACCCGATCGACTAATCAATTAGGACTAAAATTAACATGATGAGAATTCCCACAACCACTTATCGGATTCAATTTCATGCAGGTTTTAACTTTGAAGCCGCCAAACAAATCCTCAGCTATCTCGAAGAATTAGGAATTACCGACCTTTACGCCTCACCGATATTCAAAGCCAAAAAAGGCAGCAGTCATGGATACGATGTGGTTGACTCAAATCAAATCAATCCTGAATTGGGAACATCAGAAAACTTTGAAGCCCTCACCTACGAAATCAAGAAACTGAACATGGGATGGCTGCAAGATATTGTTCCGAACCACATGGCTTACGACACTCAAAATTTGTTGCTGTTAGACGTATTAGAACACGGGCCGGATTCCGACTATTTCGATTACTTCGATATTGAATGGAATCACGCTTACGAACATCTCAGAGGTCGAGTGCTGGCTCCGCTGCTGGGCAATTTTTATGGCGAGTGTCTGGAAAATGGCGAGATTCAACTCAAATACAGCGAAATTGGGCTAACTATCAATTACTACAGCTTACAATTGCCTGTAAAAATTGAATCTTATGCTAGTTTTATCGGTCATAATTTGGGGCATTTAGGCAGGGAATTAGGCAGGCGCCATCCAGATTTTATCAAGTTTTTGGGAATTCTTTATCTAATTAAGAATACACCTTCTGAAGCTAAAGGTAAAGCCAGATACGATCAGATAGCTTTTGTCAAAGGGCTGCTGTGGGAACTCTACAATCAAAATCCCATCGTCCAGGAATTTATCGATGAAAATATCAATTTCTTTAACGGAGAAAAAGGCAATCCAGAAAGCTTTAATTTGTTAGATAGTTTACTCTCGGAGCAATTTTATCGTCTCTCTTTCTGGAAAGTGGGTGCCGAAGAAATCAACTACCGCAGGTTTTTTACTGTCAACGAACTGATTTCGGTAAAAGTTGAAGAGATTAAAGTTTTCCATAAAAACCACGCTCTGATATTCGACATGGTGGACGAGGGAAAGTTTACCGGATTGAGAATCGACCACATCGACGGACTGTACGACCCCACAGAATATTTGAAACGGCTCCGCGAGAGAGTTGGAGACACTTACATTACTGTGGAAAAGATTCTGGAACACGAGGAAGATTTGCCGTCCTATTGGCCGATTGAGGGAACCAGTGGATACGACTTTTTGAACTACGTAAACGGCGTTTTTTGTCGGTGCGATCGCGAACAGCAATTTAGCGAAATCTATCAGAGATTTACTCGATTAAATGTTCCTTACGAACAGTTGTTTTTAGATAAAAAAGGGCTGATTGTTGAGAAAAATTTGGCGGGAGATGTAGACAATCTGGCTCAGCTTTTGAAGAATATTTCCGGTCAATCCCGACAGGGAAATGACTTTACTCGTCCGGGTTTGGAAAAAGCGCTGGCTGCGGTTTTGACGATTTTTCCAGTGTACAGAACTTACATTAATCAAGACGGTTTGCGAGAGTCCGATCGCATTTACGTCAAATATGCGATCGCCCACGCCAAAGAATTAGTACCGCGACTCCTCAAAGAACTGAAATTTATCGAAACGCTGCTGTTGCTGGAAGAAGAAGAAACCCTCACAACCGAACAAAAAGAGGAGCGCAGGCACTTTGTCATGAAACTCCAGCAGTTGACAAGCCCCCTGATGGCCAAAGGCGTTGAAGACACGTTGCTATACGTCTACTATCGCTTTTTATCCCTCAACGAAGTCGGAGGAAACCCCAGTCACTTCGGCGTTTCGCTGGCGGATTTTCACGAGTTCAACAAGCAGCAGCAAGTAGCTTGGCCGCACAAAATGAATGCTACAGCTACCCACGATACCAAACGCGGCGAAGATGTGCGAGCGAGACTTAATGTTTTGTCAGAAATTCCTGAGGAATGGGAACAGCAAGTCAGGTCTTGGAGAGAGGTAAACTCATCTAAGAAAGTTAACTTTGTCAATCGCATGGTTCCCGATACCAATGACGAATACTTCTTGTACCAAACTCTGCTTGGCAGTTTTCCATTTGAGGAAATTGAAAACACTGATTATGTTACTCGCGTCAAAGATTATGCGATCAAAGCCGTCCGCGAAGCAAAAGTTTATACAGCTTGGCTGAGACCTGACAACGACTACGAAACTGGGTTTATGACCTTTATCGATAGCGTTCTCGAACCTTCAGAACAAAATCAGTTTTTCAAGAAATTTCTACCTTTCTGGAAAAAAGTAGCTGATTACGGAATTTTCAATTCTTTATCTCAAACGCTGCTAAAAATTACGGCACCTGGGGTTCCCGACATTTATCAAGGCACGGAATTTTGGGATTTAAGCCACGTCGATCCGGACAACCGCCGTCCAGTGGATTTCGATCGCCGAATCGAGGTTTTGCGGGAAATTAAACAGCAAGCTGAGACGGATATTTTGCAACTGGTTGAAGATTTGATTGCGACGCGGGAAGATGCTAGAATTAAGTTGTTTTTGACGGCAAGAGTCCTAGAAGCTAGAAAAAAATACTTGCAAGTTTTTCAATCTGGCGATTATCAACCACTGCACGCAGTTGGCACTTTTAAAGATAACGTGATTGCTTTTGCTCGCAGATTTGAAGATACTACTGTTATTGCGATCGCTCCTCGATACTTGACGGGAATTGTGAAACCGGAAGAAATGCCGATCGGCAAACAAGTCTGGAAAGATACTAATCTGGAATTGTCGGAGCAAATGCCGTCGGTTTGGAAGGATGCGATTACCAATCAGCCTGTTGAAAGTAACGGTAAGCTGGCCATTGGTGATGCTCTCAGCTACTTTCCCGCAGCTTTGTTGATTAGTCAGTAGTCAGTTGACAGTTGACAGTTGACAGTTGACAGTTGTCAGTTGACAGTTGACAGTTGACAGTTGACAGTTGTGCTGTTCCCGATCGCTAACGTTATTATTCAATACGGTTCAGTTAAGATTGTCCGAAGAGAGGAACGAAGCAAACAAGAGTGTCTATTTGTGATTGATTTTCCCTGTTATAGCCTTTCTCAAAGATATGAGGTATGACTGACAGCTTCTATAGCCGTTAGACTAAGAGGGCTGAAGCCCAACTACGTACCTCACCTTTCTCATAAAGGCTATATAATCTCTTATCTGAACTGTATTGCGTTATTATTCATTATGTCAGTAGTCATTAGGCGAATTGGTTGTTTATAGCGACGGCGATAGGTTGAGATCTGTCGCTGTCGGTCGTGAATTATAAAAAATATGAAACAAATTCTCAGCATTATTTTTGTTTTGAGTGCGTGTTTGAGTCCTCTGACTGTGCCGGTGATGGTGCAACCTAGTTGGGCACAAAGTCAAGATGCACAGAGTGAAGAACTTCTGAAACTGATAGAGGAAGCAGATCGACTGCAAAAGCAAGAAAAATACCAACAGGCGATCGAAATATGGCAGCAAATTTTAGCCACTGCACAAAAACTTAAAAATAGAGAACTTGAAGGCATAGCACTCAATGCTATTGGTCTTAATTACTACATTAGTTCTAGGCTGGAAGAAGCTTTGAAATACTTTAACGAAGCTTTGCCGATCGCCCGAGAAGTCGGCGATCGCTCTGAGGAAGCTGATATTTTGGATAGTATTGGTTCAGTATACCAGACTATGGGACAGCCGCCTGAAGCTTTGAAATACTATAACCAAGCTTTGGCAATTGCGCGACAAATAGGCGATCGCACGCTGGAAGCTAGTATTTTGGAGAATATCAAAGAAGTCAACAAAACCAATGAATAAGTCACAGTTCACCAAGAATAATGGGTTTAAATCCTCCTCCTTCGAGGGGGAAATAAAACAAAATTATTCACTGTTTCATTCCTCGGAGTTCTAGGTAGAGGTCGATCTCAAACTGTCAACTGTCAACTGTCAACTGTCAACTGTTGAAACTCTCCCCCACAAAGCCAATCCGCCGCCCCTTCCCCTCGCAGCAATTATCCCATCTTCTACCAGAAAATATGCAAAAAATGCCTGCTTCCCCACACTCAAGCTAAAAAATTCCGCCTCCCGCGCTTCACCGCCGCGAATAAATCCTTGATACAGGGTTTTACCCAACAATTTCACCCTAATTCTGGTAAAATCAAATGCTAAAATATTCTGATTACCCAAAAACTTGGTCGGCCCGGAAAGAGTTAGTTCGATCGCCCCAACGAGCACTGAATTCTCCACTCTGCCCGTTTCACTAGGCTTTTCGCCTTCAGCAACAGGTTCAACTGAGTAAGCAATTTGAATTTTCGCCACCCATTCGGGGATGTAACGTCCGGCGCCTAACACAATTCCCGCTTTTTGTCGAGTCTTTTTCGTGCCAGTTATAAAGCACAAGCGCCAATTACCGGTTAGTTGCTCGAAGGAATAGCGAGTTTTAGTTTTTTTGGCGTTTTTCTCCGCTTCTAAGAGGGCTGCGACTACGGCGGTGGAAGATGGTTTAGGATTGGATTTGGCGGCTTGCTCTAGAATTGATAGGTTTTCCATTTAACTAACAATAATATAGGAAGGTTCGTTTTCTATTGGATTTTTTTGAGGTAATGAACCGCAGAGGCCGCAGAGGGCGCAGAGGGAGAGGGAAAGAGAGGGGTTTGTAATAATATTAGGGGATGTAGGTAGCGGAGAACAACATGGTGACGATCGCCCCGACAGACACAGAAATCATTATCATCGGTAGCGGTATCGGTGGGTTGAGTTGCGGTGCAATGCTTGCCAGTTATGGCTTTGACGTGATTGTCTGCGAAAGTCATTCGATCGCGGGCGGGGCAGCCCACGGGTTCAAACGGGACGGATTTACCTTCGATTCCGGGCCGTCTTTGTACTCAGGATTATCCTACAGCCCCTCTGCGAATCCGCTGCGACAAGTTCTCGATGCGATCGGCGAAAAACTTCCCTGCATCACTTACGATACTTGGGGTTGCTGTTTGCCCGAAGGCGATTTCGACACCTCCGTAGGTGCGAGTCAATTTGGTGAAGTGCTTTTAAAACTGCGCGGTAGCGAAGCAGCAGCCGAATGGCAAAAACTCCAGCGGGTGATGGAACCCTACGCCAAAGCTGCCACAGCCTTACCCTCTATGGCTTTGCGCTTCGATTTGGGCGCTGTTTTCACCCTCGGCCAATTTGCACCGGCTTTCCTGCAAAGTGCTGGAGATGCGATCGCCCTTGCAGGCCCTTTCAGCCGGATTATGGACGCAAATGTCAAAGATCCGTTTGTGAAAAATTGGCTGAACCTGTTGTGTTTCCTGCTGTCTGGACTTCCCGCTGACGGCACGATCGCAGCCGAAGTCGCTTTCATGTTCGCCGACTGGTATCGCCCCAATGCCGTTTTGGACTATCCGATCGGCGGTAGTGGAGCCCTTGTCGATGCCCTGGTACGCGGTTTAGAGCGCCACGGAGGGCAGTTGCTGCTGAATTCCCACGTTGCAGAGGTTTTGGTGGAAAACAACCGGGCGGCGGGTGTGCGACTGCGATCGGGCAAAATTATTCGATCGCACAAAGCCGTCGTTTCCAACGCCTCGGTTTGGGATACGCTGAAACTTTTGCCGGAAAACTCTATCCCCAAACGGTTTCGCCAACAGCGACAGGCGACTCCCGAATGCGATAGTTTTATGCACTTACATCTGGGAATTGATGCTGCGGAAGTGCGATCGGACTTAGCCTGTCACTATATCTTCGTCAAGGACTGGGATCTGGGAGTTTCCGCGCCTCAAAACGTCGTCCTGGTCTCGATTCCCTCCCTCCTCGACCCCCACCTCGCACCGGACGGGAAACACGTCATTCACGCCTACACGCCCGGAAATGAGCCCTACGATTTATGGCAAAAGCTCGATCGCGCCAGCGAAGAATACAAACAGCAAAAGCAAGCGCGCGCCGAGGTGATGTGGGAAGCATTAGAGAGGATTATCCCCGATATTCGATCGCGCTGCGAAGTCACATTAGTTGGAACACCGCTAACCCACGAACGGTTTTTGCGGAGGAATCGGGGTTCCTACGGGCCGGGAATTCGCGCCGGTACAGGCTTGTTTCCAGGGCCGGGAACTCCTTTGGCGGGTCTGTTTTGCTGCGGAGATTCGACTTTTCCGGGTATCGGTTTGCCCGCTGTTGCTGCTAGCGGGGCGATCGCAGCTAATACGATCGCACCCCTGCACAAACATTTAGAAATGCTGCGGGATCTCGGTCTAAAATCTTAGACTTATTGCATGAAATTTTGAAAATAAAGATAGGTTCGTAGTGAGGACTTTAGTCCGCATCAAATCAGAGGACTAAAGTCCTCACTACGAACAAATAAAAATAGGTTCGTAGTGAAGACTTTAGTCCGCATCAAATCAGAGGACTAAAGTCCTCACTACGAACAAATAAAGATAGGTTCGTAGTGAGGAATTTAGTCCGCATCAAAATGAGAGGACTAAAGTCCTTACTACAAACCTATTTGTTGTGTCCTGTATTTTCCCAAATGCGATCGCACATTCTTGTGCCCGGATTTGCGATCGGCCGATTATCAAAAATTGGCACAAAACTTTGATACTATCGGTCAAATACGACCAACATCTGTCAGCATAGAAATACATAGCTCGATCGATCGCAAAAAGAGGCCACCGTGCAACCCGTAGACTTTACAACATTAACCGCAGCTTGCAGCGAACTGCGAACCCAATGGCTGCCAGCGCGCTTAGAACAAGTCTACCAGCGCGATCGATTCACAGTGTCCCTGGCCCTGCGAACCATGAACCAACGCGGCTGGATAGACATTTCATCCCATCCAGCAGCCGCCCGCATCTGCGTCGGCGACTCCCCGCCCCGAATTCCCGACACCTTCACCTTCAGCGAACAACTGCGACACCAACTCAGCGGTTTAGCCTTAGTTTCCATCGCCCCCGTGTCTCCTTGGGAAAGAGTCATCGACTTGCAATTCGCCAAACGCCCCGGCGAACACGCCCTCTGGCATCTCTACGCCGAAATCATGGGTAAGTACAGCAATGTTATCCTCACCGCCGAAGACAATCTCGTTGTCACCTGCGCCCACCAAGTCAGCGCCAAACAGTCCAGCGTGCGTCCCATCCAAACCGGGCAACCCTACGAATTGCCCCCGTCTTTGACGGATGCAGTGCCAAGTGCGATCGAATCTCTCGATCGCTGGAAAGAACGAATTAGCCTGGTTCCCGGGCAATTAAAGACCAATCTGTTGAAGAATTACCGAGGGTTGAGTAAAGTCTTAGTTGTATCGATGATTCGATCGGCAAATCTCGACCCCGAACAATCCACAGACAGCCTAAATCCCCACCAATGGCAGCAACTATTTCATCGCTGGCTGTACTGGTTGCAATGTCTAGAAAACTCCAAATTTCAACCAAGTTTTACCCCCGAAGGCTACAGCGTCATCGACTGGCCAAAACCAGACGAAAAAGAAACAAATCCCGAAAACAAATCTAATTCCCCTCTTCCTTCTTCCTTCTATTCAGAAGCTGAATCTGCCAACGAATCTAACTCCACTCTTCCTTCTTCCTTCTTGCCTCTTCCTTCTTCCTTCTCTTCCGTTCAACAATTACTCAACAGTTACTACACAGGCGAAATCAACCAACAAGTATTTGCCCAACTGCGGCATCAACTAAACCAAAAACTCAACAACGTCCTAGCAAAACTGCGCCTCAAAGCCAACACATTTAAAGAACGCTTGCAGCAATCAGCAGATGCAGACACTCACAAATCCCAAGCCGACTTGTTAATGGCAAACTTGCAGCATTGGAAACCGGGAATGAAATCAATTTCTCTCCCAGACTTTGAAACCGAAAAACCAGTAATTATTCCACTAAACGTGGAAAAAAACGCCGTTCAAAACGCTCAAGCAATTTACAAAAAACACCAAAAACTTAAAAGAGCTCGCATTGCAGTAGAACCGTTGTTAGCAGCAGTACAAGAAGAAATCGACTATTTAGAACAAGTCGAAGCCGCACTTTCGGTATTAGAAGCCTACCGCAACACCCAAGATTTGCAAACCCTCGCCGAAATCCGCGAAGAACTGATTCAGCAAAAATATCTAGTTGTATCAGATTACCGTGGCAGTGACAAAAATGCTGCGATCGAATTTCACCGCTACCAAACCCCCAGCGGCTTTGAACTATTAATCGGGCGCAACAACCGCCAAAACGACCAACTCACCTTTCGTACAGCCAACGACTACGATTTATGGTTTCACACCCTAGAGATTCCCGGAAGTCACGCCTTGCTGCGCCTCACACCCGGTACAGTTGCTGAAGAAACCGATTTGCAATTTGCGGCAGACATGACTGCATACTACAGTCGCGCCCGCCACAGCGAACAAGTTCCGGTGGTTTATACAGAACCGAAATATGTGTACAAGCCGAAGGGTGCGAAGCCTGGTATGGTTGTGTACAAGCAAGAGCGAATTGTCTGGGGTCGGCCGCAGCAAGCCCCGGCAGGTTCGTAGTGAGGATTTCACTCCGCATCCAATAACAGAGGACTGAAGTCCGAACGATCAAACATAAAAATCTGTCTCCAATGTAACGTTTTATTGCAAAAAATAAATTTTCTTGCTAAAATACCGCTGAAGAGGGATGATATTGCTCTTGTAACCCGCTGCAAAGAAACGTGCAACTTGGGTTTCCTCACTGTGAGAAAAACACTGTGGGAAAAAACACAACGGATTTAACTTTTTGTGCAGACCAGCTTTTGCTAAAGCTGGTCGTTTCTGTTTAAACTTAGAACTACAAGACGACTTATTCCATAAATCTTTGCTGGATCCGGCAACCGCAGATGTCAGGCAGATGAACACGGATTAACGCAGATGCTTTTTAAGAGAGGAAAGTAGACCTCTTGCAAAATAATTTTATGATATAATGGAAAGTTTTGCTTTACTGGATTGAATCCCAATTCTTAACTTATGTTTACTTTTGCCTTACTAGAAACAGGATAAGATACTAGAAACTTATATTGGTTGTTACACAATCAGTAAATCATGAAAAATCAATCT